>NZ_JAUBVF010000003.1:0-77469 GCF_036705685.1 Microcoleus sp. AT3-A2 | reverse complement strand
TGGGAGGAATCACAGGCTCAATTAGCCCAAACTCAAAGTGAATTGCAGCAGCAGATTCACCAGCAACTTGATCGCTCCCAGTTTCAGCAAGCTTTATCCTCTCAGACAAATGAAGAGAAGCAAATGCACTACCAACTCCTAGTGCGGGATGCCTGGTATGCTTATTGCAATAGCAATCTGACCCAGATGGCTCGAACTCTACAGCAATCTTTGAAATATACACCTTCTTCAAAAACGGAAACAGTTGTGAACTGGTTAGAAAGCTTTGCCAAGTTTTCTTTAGAGAAAGGCTACGAACTCGATACGGAATCTTTGACTAATTTAGAAGAATGGAAACACTTAATGAGTCGCACTCTGGCGGTTAAAGTAGGACTAACTCGCTAGAATCTGTTCAGCAATTATCCATTATCAAAGGAGAGTTCGAGCAAAATTATATGGATTTTCAAAAATCGCATCTTCGGCTACAGCAAATTCAGGTCGACTTGGAGCGATCGCGCTCTAATACAACCCAGATTCAGTCAGACTTAGATAGTTTAAACTTTAAGGAAAATACGAGCAAAAAACAGAGACAGCCTTCAAATAACAACAGTATCAACGAAAAAATAGGGTCTCATTGGTCTCGTGTCGCCAAAGAAAGCGTAGAATTGCGTGTGAGGTGGTGGCAAAGTCCCCATATTATTAGGCATATAAACGAGAAGATTGCTGGCTCACCATTGGAGGGATTTTCTCAAGGTCTCACACAACGTGCCAAAGAAATGGCTGGCGATTGTTGCCCATTTTCACGCGGTGTATCAGTAGGATGTGGCAACGGACAAAAAGAAATTACCTTAATTCGTCAAGGGCTTGTTTCTTCTTTTGAGCTATACGAACTTTCAGAGATCCGTGTGGAGCAAGGGAGAAAGTTAGCCAGAGAGCTTGGTATTGAAGATAGAGTTAATTTTTATATTGGAGATGCTTTTGAAATAGTTAAGGACAGAGAATCCTTTGACTTCGTTCACTGGAATAATTCTCTACATCATATGCTGGATGTTGAAGCCAGTATAAAATGGAGTTATAACGTATTATCAAAAGGAGGAATGTTTTATATGGATGATTATGTCGGGCCGAGTCGTTTTCAATGGTCTGACAAAATGCTAGAGATGGTATCTAAGGTAAGGGGCGTACTTCCCGAAAACTATTTGGTTAATCCTAGAAACCCAAATAACTTATTGCCAAAACAAATTAAGCGCCCTAAAGTGGAAGAATTGATGCAAATAGACCCTTCTGAAGCGGCGGATTCAGATAGAATACTATATTTTGTAAATCAATATTTTCCCAAGGCAGAAGTCACCCTTACGGGCGGAGTAGTTTATCACCTAGCTCTTTCTGATGTTCTTCACAATTTTGATGAATCAAGAGATAGACATCTTTTAGATTTGCTTATGATTATAGATGATTTGTGTGCAGAATTGGGAGAATCCACTTATGCAACTGCCCTAGCATTTAAGTGAGAATTTATTATATATATTGAACACCCCCTCTATATAATTTTGTTAGTTCTTTGTAGTTTTTATTGGTGAAAAAATGAACTCATTACCCTTACCACCGAAAGAGCTTCGTTTCATGCAGGAAAGCGATGAACTTTTTATCTCGATTGGCGATGATTTGGTCACGCAGATTCAAACACTCGCTGGACTCCAAAGTGACTTTTCTTTGATTGATATAGGCAGTGGCTATGGAAGACTGGCACACGCATTGCTAAGGCAGGGATTTTCGGGTAAGTACATCGGTCTTGAGATTTTAAGAAGGCACGTCGCTTGGTGCCAAGAAAACCTCAGCAGGACCTCAATTTCTTTTCAGCATTTAGATGTTTATAATTCCCGTTACAATCCATCTGGTACAATTCGTGCTGAAGCAGTGAAATTGGATGAGTTAGTTAAAAAAGGGGATTTAATAGTTTTGACCAGTGTTTTTACGCACATGATGCCCACTGAAATTGAAAATTATATCGATTGCTTTTCACGGATGGTGCTTCCTGGTGGCAGTGTTTGTGCAACATTTTTTTTATTAAATGAGCAGCGACGAGAACTTATAGAAAAAAAACAGAGTGGTCTCTCATTTCCTTTTCAGCTAACTGATTTCTCGCTCTACCACAACGAGCATGACCCTCTACACGCCATTGCTTTTGATGAAAGCTGGGCGATCGAACTCATTCAGAAGAAAGGAATGATGGTGAAAAAAATTCAGCACGGTAACTGGTGTGAGGGAAGTCGAGCTAATACTTCCCAGTACCAAGATTTTGTTGTTTTTGGTCTGAAAATTTGAATGAGCAGACTCATCTATCAGGTTTGTCAGTGACCACCTCTGACATATTTAATATATGATTGTTCAAGAAAATTATTGTAGGCTGCTATATCAGAGTTGGAGGGAGAATCGCCTCGGATAGCTTCTACTATCCAAACAGAGGGATATCCATTAAAAAACGATACTCTACCGTGACGCTCAAGTTTTGTCAATGCTGGTTGTTCACTCTTTCCATATTCACAATATTTAATTTCTCGCCATCCAAGGTTTTCAAGCAGAGAGGTAAGAAACTCCTGAGAATAAAGGAACTGGTGCCCCCAGCCATGAAATGCTCGATTAATTGCGAATGTCGATGAAATTCGCTGCTGTACACTTGGTTCAGACAGGTTGAAATGGGTAGACAGTACCCATTCTAAAGAGGGTGTGGACAGTCTTATAATACCCCCGGGTTTTAGGCTATTCCAAGCATTGTTGAGAAAATCGACAGCACCTTCCAGGCTCAAATGTTCCAAAAAATGTTCTCCATAAACGTACTCGACCCCTGCAAAAGGCCAAGGTTGTGTGACATCCATAACCCCATCTATACCTGGAAAGGGTCGGATATCTACGTTCCACCAGTCAGTCAGAATATTGTGAGGTCCGCAGCCTATTTGGACTTTTTTGATACCGTTAGGATGGCTAGGGCCTAAACGTGGTGAGATATTTTGGTCTGTTATTTCCATAAGTCCCTCAACTCTAGGAGGTTGGTGCTTGCTCATCAGATAATCACTGATGAGCCTGGGAATAATTTTTAAATTAAATTGAAGTTTCCTGGTATAGCCAGCTTTAAAATACAATCATAATTGTCGTCTCTTGTGATTGTAATGTTAATGAGCATTAGAGATTGATGTAGGACGCATTTTTTCTGCATTAAGCTGTTCAATCACCGTGAGCATTTCGCCCACACGCTTGTCAAATGTGTGGTGTTGGCGGATGTTTTGGGATAATTTCCGCCGCTTCTGAACAGTGTCGCTATGGCGAGCGAGACAGGTTTGCACAATTGCGGGAAGTTCTTTCGGTGAACTGTAAGTGATAATCACATCATCAAACACTTCCTCCAACCCAGAGATTTTATCAGAGACGATCACCGCACCGCAAGCGGCAGCATCGAACAAGCGGTTAGAGATAAACCCCTTCTTCTGCATCGTTTCCCAATGGTCATTTAACAAAACGCCACACCGCGTATAGTAGCGTCGGAGCACCTCATTGGGAATGTGCTGACCTTTGAGATAATCAGGCGACAAGAATGGCTCCCAATTCGTACCGTACACATCAACAGCAAGACCACTCTCAATAGCATCGCGGAGGATGTGGCGGTAAACCTTCCGGGAATTGCCGACGAACAAAATCTCACCCACCTTTTCAATCCCCGACTTGTCTGGGTAAAACAAGTCTGGGTCAGTACATTGTAGAAGCGGTGCCACAGGCACCTTCAATGTCTGTTTCAATTCTTCAGCATACAGCAATGAAGCAACAAACACATAGTCGAACTGCTCGTACTCGCTCAAAGAAATTTTATCAGGGTGACTTATATTCCACATGATATTGATGTGGTAAGGCTTGGGCTTATAGCTACTTAGACCCCGCAACACGATCGCCACATCGTCACCAAAGCCTTTAGGCGTTTCCCAATCAGGGAGAATATCAATCCGAACCGAGTGTCCCTTGCGTTCAAAAGCTCGTTTCATCGCCAGCGCAAAATGATAGTCCCCCCATTCATTAGCAACTTCCCAATTCGGCACACCAATTTTAATACTGATGCGGAAGGTAGAACAGATTTTGTCTCTAAGGAGAGCGAAAACCGTATGGGCGCGGTTATTATAAGTATGCTGCTCTAAGGCAATTTTCTGTAGCTTTGCAACTCGTTCTAAGCGCTTGTTTTCGTCTGTCAAAAACTCAGACAGTAATTTTTCAAGGGACTCTTGCGAGTCGTAAGTAGGTAACAGACCGTTAAAAGCTTCTTCATTGCCCAACTTGCCATTGGTAATCACAAGAGTACCAGCCATGAGGGCATCAAAAACACGAGAATTTACCGAACCCCATTCTTTCGTTACTGAATTGGCATCATCTATCACGATTTTGGTAGAAGCATAAACTTTAGGCAAGTCGGTATAAGGAACTGGTCCCCGATAATAATTTTTGAATTTTATAACATTCTCCCAATTGTGACCGTACAAAGCAAAGTTAAAGGGCAAAGCATCCGGGTCTAAAAATTTTATAATTTCTCTTTCCGCTTGCCAGTAGCTGCCAGTGAAGCAATAGTCTGATTTGAACTTAGGATCGAATCGACCGCTAGAAAATCGCTCTGGATTACTGGCAATACGCAACAAATTGACTTGCTTAGATAACTTCGACTTGATGTATTCTGTGCCCCTGACTGAGGAACACCAGAAACAGTCATAGTCCCCAGACCATTTCTGGGAATCCCATCCCTTAAACCAATTACGCGCCCAAGCAACTTTTACAAGAGTTGGCTTGGTATTGTGTAACAGCCGCAAATCATAGTTATGACGCATAACCACCAGCACATCCAACATAGTCATGTCATACCAATCCGGCCCCTCGGATAAATAAAAAACCTCCCAACCGAATTCCCTAACAAGTTGTTCGCCCAACTCAAAAGCTGTAAAATAGTCGCCAGCAGATGCCGCCATGTCTGCTTCAGTTACAGCAAAACCTATTCGCATTGGATGGGAAGTCCAGAACAGAGGATTCTCAAAAAAATCGCGCAAATGACTCCGCCGAACTAAATAGCCAAAGCGACTGTCAAACACAGAGCGGTTGTTTCCCATCCTCTTGTCAAATCCTTTCCCTCCGCTGAAGCGCGTCAAACCGCGATGATGGAAAGCTGTTAGGTGATTGGCACATATGATTTCTTTGCCTAGAAATTGTCGGAAGGAAACGCACAAGTCCACATCTTCCAACCCGTAGAAATACTTTTCTTGAAATTGGCCAGCCGCGAGAAAATCCTCTCGGCGACACATCATAGCAGCACCAGTTACAGCAGGAACCTTCCAAGGTGCCATCTGGACATCCAGAAGTTGCGGAGTATAGCGCACCTCGAAGGGGCGAGACAGTTCATTAGGGTTGTAAAAATTGAACTGGACACCGAGATGCTGCGTTGGTGGCAGCGCTAAAGATCCAGATTGGACGACATCAAGCAGTTTGACACCAACAATGCCAATTTCCGGATCTTGCATTAAATTAACTAATTCCGGGATAATATCTTGACAGAATGTGATGTCGTTATTTAGGAACAATACTAAGGGAGATTGTGTTTTACTAGCAGCTAAATTATTTGAATTTGCGAAGGAATAGTTCTTAGCCCTGTCAATAATTTTGATTGGCAGTGTTTCTGACCAACGCTGGCACACATCAATACTATCGTCATCAGAGCCATGATCGACTATCAAAAATTCTATTGACTCATAGGAATTATAAAGTCCAAAAGAATGAAATAATTTATTTAAAAATTCTCCAGCGTTGAGATTAAGAATAATTATTGCTACAGTTGGCTGAACTAGGTCTTGTGATGATTTTTTATTTTTTGACCTGTAGAGTAATTTGGAGTCAAGAGACCCATGTTTTACAAAAACCTTGCTATCATGTTTTTGTCCTTTAGGACCAATTACTAATGAAACAGGAGATTTTTGTAAATTTTGAGCATTTTCACTAATCCTAACGCTAACATCAACAGCACTTTGACTGTTCAAAGAGGATGGAAGTTCAAAATAGAAACCATAGCATCCATGATTATGAAATATTTTTGCTAAATCCTTACGAAATTTGTTGGCTGCACAATTACCCACTAAGTTATTACCAACAAAAATATCGACAAAAACAACTTTGTCGGGAGCGTTATGATCTCGTACCCAGCCTGATACATAATTTGATGTTGCAAAATCGAGGTGGCCTTCAAAATCTGTCTTACCTTTTTGTGCTTGTAGTTTTCTTAACTTTTGGTGTAACCAAGAGCATTGTGGGTTAAGTTCAACAGCATGACGGTAACAGGCGATCGCCTCCTCAATTTGCTCTTGTTGAGCTAGTATTTCCCCTAGCTTATGCAGACACTCGAAAGAGTTTGGGTTAAGTTCAATAGCGCGATGATAACAACCGATAGCTTCCTCAATTTGCCCTTGTTGGGCTAGTGCTTCCCCTAAGTTGTAGATTGAGTCGAAAAAGTTTGGGTTAAGTTCAATAGCACGATGGTAACAGGCGATCGCCTCATCCCAGCGCTTAACTTTAGCTAGGGCATACCCTAAACCGTGCTGATACGCAACGGAGTTTGCTTCAAGTTTAATAGCATGGCTGTACTCAACTACAGCTTGCTCCCACATTTGCAGTGCGGTTAAGGCCTGCCCTAAGTGGTAATACACAACAGCCACATCGGGGATAAGCTTAATTGCTTTGCGACAGGAGGCGATTGCGTCTTCCCACCGTCCCAGTTTTACTAGAGCTTCCCCTAAATAATGGTGAGCCTCCCATAACTCCGGGTTCAACTCCACAGCATGGCGATACTGCACGCTCGCGCCCTCTAACTGATTTTGCTGTGCCAAAGCCTTGCCGAACTGCAAATACAACTCCGCATCGTCCGGCTGAATTTCCAAAGCCTTTTGACAAACCTCCAAATTATTGGGATTCTGTTCAATACTCCTGCGATAGCAGTTCACTGCGGCATCTAAATCTGCTTCAATATCTTTTTGAAGCGGTTGTACCCTCCCCCGCGAGCACAAAGCATCCCCTAAATGGAAATTAACAACATCCGAATTGGGAGCAACTTCCAAAGCCTTGCGATAAGCTGCGATCGCCTCATCATACTCCCCCAACTGATATAGAGCAAACCCCAAATGATCCTGAGCCTCCAGCGAATTTGGCTCAATTTCAACCGAATTCCGGTATGCCCCTACCGCTTGCTCCCATCTTCCCAGCGTCGTCAACGCATCCCCCAAATGCTGGGAAACTATAGCGGCATCCGGTACGATATCAAGCGCTTTCCGATAAGATGTGATCGCCTCCTCCCACCGCTGCACCCTCGACAAAGTATGCCCCAAATAGTGGTGGACGATCGCCGAGCCCGGTTCCAAATCAGCAGCCTTCGTGTAAGCTGCGATCGCCTCCTCCCATTGACCCTGTGTCGCTAAAGCCGTTCCCAATTTATAGTAAAGCCAATGGAAATCTGGTTTTAATTGAATCCCCTTTCGGTAATAACCCACGGCTTCTGCTAAATCATTCTTACCTTGCAAAGCCTCTGCCAACTTCAAGTACAATTCCCCATCACCCGGATTTAGATCGATCGCATGACGCAAGCACTCAATCCCTTCATCAACCCGCCCCTGTCTTGCCAAAGCCTCCCACAAATTTTGGTAAGGCAAAGCCGATTCTGGGTCAAGTTCGATCGCTTTTCGCAAACAACTTATAGATTCATCCAGTTGACCTTGCAAACACAAACCCTTACCCAAGCTGTTATAAAACTCATAAAAATCTGGATATATTTCCACAGCTTTGCGGTACGCAGCAACGGCTTCATCTAGATTCCCCTGCTGTTCTAAAACCTCTCCTATATTATGCCAAGACCAAGCCGAATTCGGGTTAAGTTCGCAGGCCGTGCGGTAACTTTTCTCCGCCCCATCCCGCTGCCCCAATTTCGCCAAAACTTCACCCAAATTGTGGTGATACCATGAAAAATCTGGGTTTAGTTCAGTACACCGCTGGTAGGCGGCGGCGGCTTCCTCTAATTTATCAGACTGTTTCAGAAGGTTGCCTCTGTGAAAATAATTAGAAGCAGTCTCTTCATGCACTTGTAATGAGTTATTCATATTTACAAAATTATTGTGTACTTTACTTTTTGGTCTGCCTGGTATTATGCTCTAATGCTGAAATCCTGACGATCCCTAGTTAAATGCGGGCTATAACAAGGATCGTTTTCAATAAATTTTTGCCATCTTTTTCCTAGAGTATCTGCCTCTTTTTGCAACCTTTCTTTCTTTTCCGGCGTATCTTCGTAACCACGACTTTTTGATTCGTGGTGGTAGAGAGAAACATGAGGCACGTAAATATTTTGATAGCCTTGCTCAACCATTTTCAAGCATAAATCCACATCATTATAGGCAACTGCTAGTTCCTCATCAAATCCCCCCACACTCTCAAATACCTCACGGCGGCACATCAAACACGCGCCTGTCACCGCTGACAGATTGTTCATCCCCACCACATTGCTGAAATATCCAGGAAAGTTAGCGGGAAAACCGAGGTATATGTGGCCGGCAACCCCGCCAACTCCAAGCACAACTCCCACGTGTTGGATTGTGTTGTCAGCATATAGCAACTTAACTCCCACAGCGCCGATAGAAGACCTTTGAGCTTGCTCCACCATCGCGTCGAGCCAATCGGGAGTAATCACCTCTGTATCATTATTCAAAAATAACAAATAATCTCCCTGCGCTTTGCTAACCCCGTAGTTATTAATCTTAGAAAAATTGAAGGGAACGTCGAACGGGTAACAGGTAAATCTATCGGGTTCCTTCGCTGTCCATTTAGCAATTACTTGAGCCGTCTCTAACTCTGTGCTACCGTTGTCGATAACTATGACTTCATAATTTGGGTACAGACTCTTAGTAAAGATAGATTCTAGGCATTTGTCTAAAACATTGCCGAGATTGCGTGTAGGAATAATAATGCTTACCAGCTTGTAGTCAGGAATTTTGTAGCGGACGATGTAGTGTCCTAAATAGTCCGGCACTCCCTCCACCTTGCCCGGTTCTCCCCTCCTCTCAATAGCTTCTTGCAGAGTTTTCATTGACGCTTCATAAGCATAAGGCTTTGCCTCCGAACTGCTAGCAGTCGAACCCGAGTGCATTCGCCAGTGATAAAGCACTTTGGGAATGTGATAAATTTTGTTAGTTTTTTCTGTAAACCTCAAAACCAAATCATAATCCTGAGCACCTTCAAAACCCGCTCTAAAACCTTCAATTTCGTTGATAATCGATCGCCTGTAAGTCCCCAAATGGCAAGTGTACATCCGAGACAGGAACGAGTCGGGACACCAATCAGGCTTGAAATACGGCCCCATGAGCTTCTCATCAGCAGTCAGCTTATCTTCATCGGAATAGATCATGTCCGCTTCTGGATGGCTGTTCAACATCAACGCCACTTCATACAGTGCATCTGGTGTCAGCAAGTCGTCATGATCTAGCAGCGAAACAAACTCCCCTTCTGCCACCTCCAATGCTGAATTAGATGCGCGGGAAATGTGACCATTTTTGGTTCTATAAACAACTTTGATTCGAGCATCTTTATCTGCATACTCTGTCAAAATTTTCTTGACGTGAGGATCAGTTGAAGCATCGTCAGCGATGCACAATTCCCAGTAAGGATAGATTTGACTCCGAACTGACTCGATCGCCTCCCTCAGAAAATTTTCCGGCGTGTTGTACACTGGTACAATCACGCTGATCAGAGGCTTGTAATTCAACAATTTTACTGTTTCAGCCATCTGCCGCAAGTCGGCTTCTCTGGGACAATTCTGAGCCCGCCACCTGCTATAAGCATCTTGGCTTTGCAGTAGCCCTTCCCGCAAAATATCCAAGTCTAGAGGAAATAATTGAGGATTTAGTTCATTAGCTCTCTGGTAGTAACCTAGCGCTTCATAGAGCTTATTCTGTTGGTTTAATACTCGCCCCAAATTGTAGTTAGCCCACGCAAAGTTGGGATCGATTTCAAGGGCTTTGCGATATGCGGTAGCGGCTTCTTCAAATTTTTCTTGCCGCAACAGAGTATCCCCTAAGTTGTGGTATGACCAGGCAAAGCCGGGATTCTGTTCAATGGCCATCTGGTAAGAAGCTGCCGCTTCATCCAACTTGTACTTTTGCTGATAAAGGTCTCCTAAATTGTGGTGAGTTCCAAAGTAATTCGGGTTAACTTCTATTGCTTTTTTGTATGCGACAATAGCCTGATCTATTTTACCTTCTCCCTGAAGACTCTCGCCTAATTTGTGGTAATCCACAGCATCCCCAGGAGTCCGATCGCTCTTTTCCGCCGCCCTACTTACACCCTTTTTTTTTAATACCTCTTCTAACCGCCCAGAAATAGCCTTGTCATCAGGCCGAATCTGCAACGCCATTTGATAAAAGACGATCGCCCCATCCGGCCAATTTTTCCGCACCAAAGCATTAGCCAACTCAACATAAAGGTCAGCATCATTCGGCGCAATCTCCAGGGCCTTGTGATACAACTGCACATCATCAGGATTCTCCTGAATCGCCCGCCGATACAAATGCATCGCTTCCTTCAACTCCCACTGCGATCGCATCCTCAAAGCATCAGCCAACTTTTGCGAAAGCCACGGCAAATCAGCCTGAATTTCCGCAGCGCGGCGGTAAGCGGCGATCGACTCATCCCACCGTTCCAGCTTCTCAAAAGCCGTTGCCATGTTGTAATAAGTCCACGGAAAATCAGGATTTAACTCGGCCGCGCGTCGGTAAACATCGATCGCTTCCTCCCACCTTTCCATTTCTAGCAGCGCGTCGCCCAATTTGCTCTGCGACCAGAAGAAATTCGGATTAACTTCGTTAGCACGCCGGTACGCAACAACCGCCTCATCCCACCGTTCCAAATTCACCAGCGCTTCTGCTAAATTGTTGTGCGCCCAAAAATGATCGGGATTGAGTTCGATCGACCTTTGGTAAGCCGAAATTGCCTCATCCCACCTTCCCAGCTTAATCAGCGCGTCTGCTAAATAGTTGTGCGACCAACTGAAATCTGGATTTAATTCTGTTGCTTTCCGGTAAGACTCTACAGCTTCTTCCCACCGTTCCAACTTCAGCAGCACGTCTGCTAAATTGTTGTGAGACCAGCTAAAATCTGGATTTAATTCGATCGCCTTGCGGTAAGCATTTACAGCTTCCTCCCACCGTTCCAACTTAACCAGCGACTCAGCTAAATTGTTGTGCGACCAAGAAAGATCGGGATTGTTTCTAATAGCATTGCTGTAAGCTTCTACCGCCGCTTCCCACTGTTCTTGACCCTTAAGAATTTCCCCCAATTCGTGATAAGCTGCGCCAGCATTTGGGTTCAACTCAACCGCGCGCCGGTAACACTCAATTCCCTTATCTACCTTACCTTGCTCGATCAAAGTTTTGGCTAAATTCTCGTGTTCGTCAGCGGTTCCAGACTTGGGGTCGATCGCAAATGCTCGATACCAAGCCTCAGCCGCCTCCTCCGACTTGCCTAACTGCGTCAACAGTTTCGCAAAATTGCGGAAAGCACCTGCAAAATCGGGTTTCAGGGCGATCGCCTTTTCGTAAGCAGAAACCGCTTGCTGCCACTGTTCTTGCTGCGCGCAAATGCTGCCGTAATTAGCATAAGCTTCGGCAAAATTTGGGTTAATTTCTATTGCTTTGACATAACAACTTTTAGCTTCATCAATTTTTCCGCCAGCTTGTAGCGCGTTGCCCAGCATTTTGTAAAGCGGCGCTTCCGGCTTTATTTGTAGCGCTTTTTTGCAAGCTGCGATCGCCTGTTCCAATTTTCCCTGAGCAAAATAGCCTTCTGCCAATATTTTGTATGCTTCTGGATCTTCTATATTAATTGTAGAATTAACTGCCTGCTGCACTGGCGGCTTAACTGGCTGCTGCACTGGCGGCTTAACTGGCTGCTGCACTGGCGGCTTAACTGCACCGTTTGTCGCCGTTGCACCCGCCAAAGTTTGCTCTCCCTCGCTGCCGTTTCTCGCATTAGCTGCGTTCAGTTCAATAGCTTTGCGATAATATACTGTCGCTTCCTCTAACTTACCTTGTTTTTTGAGCGCTTCGCCCAAATTTTGGTAAGCAGTTGCCACATTAGGATTTAATTTTATGGCGCGATCGTAACAGGCGATCGCTTCGGGGAATTTTTCCTGCCGGAAAAAAGCGTCGCCCATATTCAAGTGTTCCCCCGGCGCTACTTTTTCCGGTTCCAAACTAAATGCTTGATACCAGCACTGCTGGGCTTCTTCCGGTTTGTTAATTTGTCCGAATACTTTTGCTAAATTCCGGTACACTCCCGCGAAATTCGGCTTAATCGCGATCGCCTTTTGATAAAATCCGATCGCCTCCTGCCATTTTTGCTGCTGCGCCCCAAGGCTGCCCAAATTCGCGTATACTTCCGCAAAATTCGGTTCTATTTCAATCGCTTTAGCGTACCAGTGCCGCGCCTCTTCCATCCTGCCTTGAGCTTGCAGCGCGTTGCCCAAAGTCTTGTAAGCTGGTGCAAAATTGGGGTGAATCTTCAAAGCTTGCTCGCAGGATGCGATCGCTTCTTCTATTTTTCCTTGGGATAAGTATATTTCTCCCTGTTGGTTAAATTGAACCGCTGTTGATTCTGTATTCACTGTTGATGGCATATGGGCGGCGGCTCCAGAGGCAGGAATTAAATAGGGTAGTCAAAACGTTTCACAATTATACTCGCGTTTGACACTAACAGAACCGGACTTGTTCCCCCAATTCTTAATTTTTTTGACTCCCGGTGCTGGTGAGGAACCGGGATTCTCGGCTAATTTTTTGATTTTACGGCTAAATATGTAAGAATCAGTACGGTTTCTGGGAGATTTGCGCGCCAGTCCAGACTTTTTCACCTTCGGGTCGATCGCCCGTGTTGTAAAGGAAAGTAAACACGGCAGGTTCTTGCTTGTGGGATGCTTTGTTGTGGACTGGGCAAGGGAACCCGCCTAAAAAAATATTACAAACGGCGCCAGATGTGCGATCGAACCTAAACGAAAATAGCCTTTTTAGCAAAAAACGATCGCCCTTTTGGGAGAAAGCGATCGCCCTTTTTTTTCAACAATTAATTAGTTAACAACTATTAGCAATTACTAATTAAGCTGCTGCTGCGTCTTCTTCTGCGTCTTCGGCTTCAGAACCTGCTTGAATTCCCAGCACGGTAACAACCACCTGATCTGGTTCGCCGAGAGCTACCACTCCGGCAGGCAAAACTAATTCGTGAATGTGCAGCGCATCCCCAACCTTTAAATTAGAAATATCTACTTCAATTGCTTCAGGAATGCTGTCAGGTTTGCACTTAACTGCTAGTTGCGTCAGCACGGTATCCAAGATGCCGCCTTCTAACTTGACGCCCACAGCTTCGCCGACAAAATTCAGCGACACTTCAACTTCCAGGCTGTCTTGAGTTGCCACGGAGAAAAAGCTCAGGTGGTAAGGATAGCCCTTCCAAGGATGAACTTGAACTTCCCGGAGCAATGTTTTTCCGCTCCAAGAGAGGTCGGGAATGCTGAGGTCAATTAGGGTATTGTTGACTACGTGCTTTTTGAGCAGGTGTTCAACTGTTTTGGCTTTGATGGTAAGGGAAATGGATTCAGAGCCTTTGTGCCCATAGAGGACGGCGGGAATCAATCCAGAGCGACGGAGGGCGTTAGGTTTGCTGCCTTCTGCCCGCTTTTGACATTCTACTGCGAGTTCCATTTTATGACTTTCTGTTGATTGTTTTCACATTTTACCAGAATTGTGATATTGCGATCGAACATTAATCAGACTCAGGTCAACGGTCACACTTTAACTAGCTTGTAGGGTGCGTCAGTATTGAGTTTATGACAAAAAATTTAGGTCTTATCAACTGACGCACCCTACGAATTGAACCAGTTGCGTAAGTCCCGATTAAATTCGCTGAAGGTATTGATAATTTTCGTTTTCCACACACTTGAGCAATTCCAGCATTTTTCTGAGACGGTACGTTCCTGATTGATACTCTTCTTTTGAAGGGTAATCACCAAGCTTAGTAAGAACTGCATCGCTTTCACTGATGATTGCTTCGCTGAAAATTTTCTTGAACTGCTGGCGAATATCTTGATTTAATTCAACTAGAGGCAGAATTACATTTTCTTCATCTAGGTAAATTTGGGTTTCGACTGATTCGCCACCTATTTTTGAAAATGCTGATTTTGCTAACCATTCGTAAGTAGCTGCTGTTATTCTTACACTATCGGACGGTTCACCATTTGCTGAATAAAAACTGATGTCAAACATTGGGATTACTCCTGCTACTAAACATCTAGAAACTCGTTCAAAGGAATATTTTCTGCATAAGCTATACCTGCTTTTATAAATTTTGCCTTGCCAGGTCCAGAAATTCTATCGGCACTTACAACTGCAATGACAGTAGCAGTATCAATAATTTCATTAACTGCTTTTCCTGAAAGGTATGTGGTTTTGATTTCTATATGCGGTAAGTTTGTTTTTCTTTCCTCTAAGGTTGACTGTGAATCTTTGATATTTTCTCTCGTGTATTGATTATGAAGATCCCGAATTATTTCTTTTACTTGCGAGGCCTCATTGGGAGCGACAATCAAAATGTCTCCTTTCGGATCGTTGCCAGTAGTTCTCTGGGATGCAATGCCAGCTTCAGCTAACTTTCCGATTACCCAGCCCACCAAATCTCGATGAAGGGTTAGTTGGTATATCAGACGATCTTCATCGGTCATTGGAGCATCGTCACACATGAGATAGACCCTTTTTGTCTATTATAACTAAACCTGTTATGATTGTGATGCTACTGGCGTACCGTCAGCAGACAGCAAAGCGCGTTTCGGGCCGTGAATCGGGTCTTCTACAATAATAGTTTGGTCGCGGCTCGCACCGAGAGAAACGATCGCGATCGGCACTTCCATCAAATCTGCCAAAAACTTCAGATAATTCAAAGCTTGGGGCGGTAAATCTTCCAAATTACGGCACTCTTCCGTAGACTGTTTCCAACCGGGAAGGGTTTCGTAAATAGGTTGGCACCGAGCAAATATCCGGGAACTTTTGGGGAAATCAACACATTTTTCGCCGTCAATTTCGTAAGCAACGCAAACTTTTATTTCTTCTAATTCATCCAACACATCTAGTTTGGTAATTGCCAGACAGTCAAGGCCGTTGATGCGGACTGCGTAGCGGCCGATTACTGCGTCGAACCAACCGCAGCGGCGTTTCCTGCCAGTTGTAGTGCCGAATTCTGCACCTCGATCGCCCAAAATTGCTCCTATTCCATCTACCATTTCGGTAGGGAAGGGGCCTTCTCCGACGCGGGTTGTATAAGCTTTTGCTACGCCAATTACGCGATCGATCGCTGTTGGCCCGACTCCGGTTCCCACACAAGCACCGCCAGCGATGGGATTGCTGGAAGTAACGTAAGGATAAGTGCCGTGGTCTAAGTCTAATAAAGTGCCTTGCGCGCCTTCAAACAGAATATTTTTCCGCTTGTGAATTCCCTCATAAATCTTCAGGGAACTATCTACTACGTGCGGCCGCAAACGTTCCGCATACACCCGATATTCATCAATTACATCTTGCGGATTTAAAGGCGGCAAATTGTAGAGTTTTTCTAGAAGGACATTTTTACAATTAATCGTCCATTCCAATTGTTCTTGCAACCCTTCCAAGTCCATTAAATCTAGCATCCGAATGCCAGTACGTTCCGACTTGTCGGCGTAAGTAGGGCCAATGCCGCGTCCCGTCGTCCCGATTTTATAATTTCCCCGCTGCGTTTCCGATGCTACATCAATTAATCGATGATAGGGCATCGTTACGTGAGCAGTTTCCGAAATCATCAGCGAGGCAGTCGAAATATTCAGTGCCTCTAGCTGATCTAACTCTGCAATTAAAACTTTAGGGTCGATGACGGTGCCACAGCCGATAATACACTCTTTATCAGGGTAGAGAATCCCAGACGGAATTAAGTGCAGCTTGAAAGTCTGACCGTTGACTACCACGGTGTGACCCGCGTTGACGCCCCCTTGGTAGCGGACAACGATATCTGCGGATTTGCTGAGCAAATCGGTAATTTTGCCTTTTCCTTCATCGCCCCACTGGGCGCCGATCACAACTACGTTAGCCAAGGGTTTCTCGCGTTCAGTTCAGGTTGACACAATCTCCGATTATGTACGAATGCGTCCCAAATGTCAATCTATTTTAGATTTTAGATTTTGGATTTTAGATTTTAGATTTTAGATACGGGCATGGGGCATGGGGCATGGGGCATGGGGCATCTCCCAAAAAGCCTGTTTTGAAAAGGCAAGATGCCTGTTCCACAAGAATTATGGGAGATGTCTATTGGGCATTAGGCATTGGAACTCACAAATAACCAATGACTAATGACTAATGACTAATGACTACTGACTACTGACTACTGACTACTGACTACTGACTAATTAATTTTTGTTAACATTGAGAAAATAGAGGCTTTGTTGCCATGACTTTACACGCTGAGTTGCACCGCCATCTGGGTGGTTCTGTCGTTCCTAGGGTGCTGTGGCGGTATTTCGATCGCCACAATGCTGAGATGGTTAATCGATTTCAAGAATACTCGGAGTTTGAGGAGTTTTACACTCGTCCGCGCAATACTCTCAATGAGTATTTGGAACTGCACACGCTGGTAGAAAGCGTTCAAACTGTTGAGACGTTGCCTTATTTCATCTATCGGTTGATGCGGGGCGCTTACGTGTTTGAAAATATGGCTTATTTGGAGTTGCGCTATACGCCTTATTTGCGGACTCCAGAACATTTGGATCAGTCAGAACGCATTGATTTGATGGCAGAAATTGTACAAGTTGTGGGCAAGGCAAGTCAAATTAGCGATTGTCCGATTGTTACTAGCCAAATTTTGTGTATGCACTCGCGTTTACCCTATGAGGTGAATCGGGCGATCGTAGATTTGGCGGCGCAAATGGGAGAATATGTTTGTGCGATCGATATAGCTGGCGGCGATGATTGTATTGGCGAGCGTTTGGAGGAGTTTGTCGGATTGTACCAGTACGCGAGGTCGATCGGCATCAAAACTACCGGCCACCTCTACGAAACTACCTCTGGCTGTTATCCCGAACTTCTGCCTTATTTGATGCGTATCGGCCACGGGATTCAAATTCCGTTAAAATATCCCGAATTGCTGCCAGAAGTCGCGCGCAGGGGTCAATGCTTGGAGGTTTGCCCGACTACCTATCTCAAAACGGGGACGTTGCAGGATATGCGTGAATTGAAGGTTGTGTTCGATCGATGTTTTGAAGCTGGCGTCGATATTGCCATTTGCACCGACAACGCGGGATTGCACAACGTGCGGCTGCCTTTTGAGTACGAGAATTTATTAACTCTGGATATCATTGATTTTCGGCAATTGCAAGCGTGTCAAGAGGCCGCTTTCCGCCATGCTTTCGCCTGGCCCTACGGGGAGCGGCCAGTGAAAATGCTGACCGGTTTGTTGCAGCATGAGTCTGTGGGGGCGATCGTGAATTAGCTATCTAAGCTTCTCTCAATGGTTCGTAGTGAGGAATGCAAGTCCTTCTTCATAGAGAGGACTTACATTCCTTACTACGAACCGACTAATTTTTCAATCAAAAACGGGTGGCCACAAATCAGAAATTGGCAATTCCCAGGCCGGGAAAAACTCTGGAATTGTCAATATATCTCCATCTCTGAGAACTTCCGGCTCGGCTCCTGTACGATATACTGTGAGAGTTAATCTGTCCGGGTCAATCAATATTCCCACTTCCGTTCCTAGACTCAAAAATGATTGTATTTTTTCTTTGATAGGTTTGATGCGATCGGTTTTAGATTTAATTTCCACCATCAAGTCAGGAACCAATTCTACAAAATCCCGCCGACTCCGCTTCAGCTTTTCTGCTTTGACAAAAGATACATCTGGTGCGCGCAAGTCACTATTTGGTAAAATAAAGCCAGCGCTGGAACCCGTTAATCGACCCAGCTTGCGTGGCAGTACCCAGATTCCCAAAAGAATAATTAACCGAGAACCAATTTCATCTGAGGTGTAATCGCATGGGCCCATTGCAATGATATTCCCCTGTATTAACTCTAGTCGCCATTCAGGATGTTCAGCTTGTACTTTTTCTAAGTCTTTGACAGTTAGTGACATGATCGAGTCTCCGTCTAATACCTAAGTCTATCATAAGCTAAGCTTTAATTAAAAGAGCCAATAGATATTTGTAAAATTATACTAAGCGTCGGGCGATCGGCAGTCGGTAGCAAGTTATAGTTTGGATGCAGAATCATCAATATAAAAAGATAAAAAAACGATGACAAATATGGACGCTTACTGGATGCCCTTCACTGCCAACCGACAGTTTAAAGCGAATCCGCGAATGTTGGTTTCTGCCAAAGATATGCACTTTACAAGCGATGATAACCGCTCAATTTTAGATGGTACTGCGGGGCTTTGGTGTGTGAATGCAGGGCACGCCCGCGAGACAATTGCCGAAGCAGTTAAACAGCAGGTTTTGCGTTTGGATTACTCTCCGGCTTTTCAGATGGGACATCCGGGGGCTTTTGAATTGGCGGAACGTTTGGTAAAGATGATTCCGGGCAATTTCGATCGCGTTTTCTTTACTAATTCGGGTTCGGAATCTGTAGAAACTGCTTTAAAAATTGCGATTGCTTATCATCGGGTGAAAGGTGAAGGAACTCGCCAACGATTAATCGGTAGGGAACGCGGCTATCACGGCGTTGGTTTTGGGGGAATTTCTGTCGGCGGTATCGGTACAAACCGCAAGTTTTTTGGCAGTTTGCTCACGGGAGTAGATCATTTGCCTCACACTCACAATCTCGAACACAATGCTTTCAGTCGCAAACAACCGGAATGGGGAGCGCATTTGGCGGATGAATTGGAGCGGATTGTTGCTTTGCACGATGCGTCTAATATTGCAGCGGTAATTGTGGAACCGGTGGCTGGTTCTACAGGTGTTTTGATTCCCCCGAAAGGTTATTTGGAGAGGCTGCGGGCGATTTGCGACAAATACGGAATTCTGCTAATTTTTGATGAGGTTATTACCGGCTTCGGGCGACTCGGCTCTAGTTTTGCAAAGGAATATTTTGGGGTGGTTCCTGATATTGTGACGGCGGCGAAAGGGATAACAAACGGTACGGTGCCGATGGGGGCGGTGTTTGTGAAAGAAGGCATTTATGAGGCTTTTATGAATGCTCCTGAAAATGCGATCGAGCTTTTTCACGGTTATACTTATTCTGGTCATCCTCTGGCTTGTGCGGCTGCTTTGGCGACGCTGGATATTTATGAGGAAGAAAAGCTGTTTGAACGAGCCGATAAGATGGCTGGTTACTGGGAAAATGCAGTGCATTCTTTGAAGGGAGTGCGGCACGTAATTGATGTCCGCAATCTGGGACTGGTGGCAGGTATTGAGTTGGAATCTATTGCTGGGAAGCCGGGTAAACGGGCTTTTGATTGTTTCTTGCAGTGCTATGAAAAAGGGTTGCTAATTCGGACGACGGGTGATATTATTGCTTTGTCGCCACCGCTGATTATTGAGAAGGAACATATCGATCGCATTGTGGAAATTTTGACAGCGGTTTTGCAGGAGATGGAGTAGGATTTAACGAACCGCGAAGGCGCGAAAAATGCGAAGGAATAGCAAGAAGAAGATAGGTAGATGTTTTCAGGTAAAGACTCTAGTTGAGAAGGAGAAAAACCTCTCTCTTTTATTCCTTCGCGCTCTTTGCGTCTTCGGGGTTCGTTCAAAAAATTAAAAAGCGCTATAATAATTGACAACTAACGACGAATGACGAATAACTATGGTGCAATTAACTGCAAAAATCTCTGCTAACGAGTTAGCAAATTTGGCTGTAGATTTGATTCGGGAAACAGGTTGCGAGTACGGTGATGTGCGTTTTTGCAGTTACCGAAGGCAGAATCTTTACGCGCGCGATCGATCTTTAAGTCAACTGTCAGATAATGTAAGTTCCGGTTTTGGCGTGCGAGTGCTTCTAGACGGTGCTTGGGGGTTTGCAGCCAGTCACAGCAAAACACCTGCAGAGGTTGCAAGAATAGTCGCTTTGGCTGTAGAAATCGCTAAAGGCAGCCGCTTAACTCAAAAGGAACCGGTGCGGTTGGTGCCTGTAGAAAAATATGTTGATACCTACATTACTCCCATCGCCATTGATCCTTTTTCTGTACCCGTTGCTGACAAAGCTGAACTACTGTTAAATATCAACGAGCGGCTGCTAGCACACGGCGCACAAGGCATCAAAAAAGCTTCTTCTTTTTTGCAGTTCAGCCGCGAAGACAAGGTTTTTGCTTCTACAGAAGGCTCGCTAATCGAACAAACAATCTACCGCAGCTATCCGGGTTTTGACTGTACGGCAATTGCGGGCGGCGATGCCCAAAGTCGCAGTTACGAACGCCCGCCGCTGAATATCGGTTACGAACATATTAATCCCGATGATTTGTTGAGTCAAGTCGAAAGAGTTGCGGCCGAAGCTATTGAGAAAGTCCACGCTCCTAAAATCCCTGCTGGTATTTGTAAATCCCTGATTCTTAAGCCGACAAATTTGTATCTGACAATCCACGAATCGGTAGGACATCCAACAGAATTAGACCGGGTTTACGGCTACGAATCTAACTTTGCTGGCACGAGCTTTGCTACTACTGATAAGTTAAATAAACTGCAATACGCTGCACCTTGGGTGAATTTTAAGTGTGATCGCACTCAACCGGGCGGCCGCGGTACAATGGGTTACGATGATGAGGGCGTAAAATCACAAGAGTGGTACGTTGTCAAGGATGGAATTTTAGTTGATTATCTCACTGACAGAGAGACGGCTTATCGCCTCGGACGCGGTAGCAGCAACGGTTCTGCTTACGCTGACAGTTGGTCGAGCGTGCCGATGGTGAGAATTCCCAATTTGGGATTGGAACCGGGCCCGGATGGCGGCAGCCATACTGCTACTTTGGCAGAGATGATTGCTGATACGGAAGACGGGATTTTAATCGACGGTATGGGTAGTTATTCGATCGACCAGCAGCGGCGCAATTTTCAATTCGGCGGCGATGCTTTTTGGAAAGTGGAAAAAGGTAAAGTTGTCGGTATGTTGAAGGATGTAACTTATCAGGCGATGACTACTGATTTCTGGAATCAAATAGATGCGATCGGGCCGGCTTCGGAGCTGGTTCAGTGCGGTACTCATATATGCGGAAAAGGCGAGCCGATGCAGGTTGCTCAGATGACTCACGCTTGTGTACCCGTGCGAGTGAGGGATATTCAAATTGGGTAATAGGGCATGGGGCAGGGGTCATCGGTTCTTAGTTATTAGTTAATTGCTAACAATGCCCAATTCCCAATGTCAAATTTGCAGTGCCCAATTCGCAATGCCCAATTCGCAATGCCTAATTACTAATCATGATTGTAACAACATCGCCCGCAAGTTTAAGTGAAGACCAAGCCTTATCTGTAGTAGAAAAAGCAGTCAAACTATCCAAAGCAGAGGAAGTATTTGTCAGTCTCTCTACAGGCGAGGAATCTCTTTCGAGATTCTCGGAAAATCAAATCAGCCAAAATATCAGCAAAACTGTATTTAACCTGAGCATTACTAGCTATTTTGGCAACAAAAGCGCCTCTGCGGCTGTTACAGAATTTGATGAAGATGCACCTTACAAAACAATAACTAAAAATTTACTTACCTCCTGAGGAGTTTTTTATGAAAATAGCCTATATAGTTTTGGCACATAAGTATCCAGAACAATTACTGCGTCTTATTTCTACGCTGAACACAGATGATGTTGCATTTTTTGTGCATATAGATAAAAAAGTAGATAATACAATTTATCATCAGATATATACTCTCCTAAAGGATTTTCCAAATGTCTCTTTTATAAAGAGATACAGATCAGCCTGGGCAAGCTTTGAACTTGTAAAAGCTACTCTTGAAGGGATTAAATCAATAGTCGAAACAGGTACCTACTTTGATTATGTTGTGAACTTATCGGGTCAAGACTATTTGATTAAATCAAATGAACAAACCGCGAAGTTTTTGCAAGAGAATAAAGGGAGAGAATTTCTCGAGTATGTTCCACTACCAGGTAGTAAATGGGGAGCTGCCGGCTTAAGAAGAGTAGAACATTGGCACATCCGTTGGAATGATATATATTTGTTTTGTATTCCTCCAGTAAAGCGCGAATTTAAATCTCCTATTGCATCTTTATTATATTCAATTTTGATGTGGCCTTTACCTAAAAAGCGGAAATTTTTTGAAAGCTTTCCTCTTTATGGAGGTTCTGCTCATTGGTGCTTAACAGGAGAATGTGTAAAATGGATCGATAATTTTGTCAAGCAAAACACCAACTTTGTTAATCGTTTTAATTACACTTCTTGTGCAGATGAAATATTTTACCAAACGCTGATTTTAAATTCACCTTTTAAGGAGAAAATAATTAACGATGACTTGAGATATATAGATTGGCCGTATGTTAACGCAATCCATCCGAGGAATTTAGAGAAAAAGGATTTTGAAAAGATTAGGGAATTCGACAAATTATTCGCCAGGAAGTTTGATCTGACTATAGACCCAGATATATTAGATATGATTGATGAAATGAACTTGAGCAAATAGGATTTTTCCACAAACAGATGACTAGGACCCCCAAGAGTCAGAAATCCTCTTCATCTGCTAACAAAGGTGTCCTATAACCTATAAATTTTGTGGGTTCAAGGCATTTACCTTAAGTTAGATAATTTTTTGTGAGACTTAGGATTAAAAGCAGTTACTATGGTGAGCAGTCTGTTTTCTGTTGTGAGTTGAAATAATGGCCAATTCCCAATTCCCTAGGCCCTAGGCCCAATTAGCAATTACAATTAGCAATTACCAATTAGCAATTACTATCATGACTTTAACAACATCGCCCGCACTTTTAAGTGAAGACCAAGCCTTGTCTTTACTAGAACAAGTAGTCAAACAATCGGAAGCGGAGGCAGTATTTGTCAGTCTCTCTACTGGCGAAGAATCTCTTTCGAGATTCTCGGAAAATCAAATCAGTCAAAATATCAGCAAAACTGTATTTAACCTGAGCATTACTAGCTATTTTGGCAACAAAAGCGCCTCTGCTGCTGTTACAGAATTTGATGAAGATGCGATCGCCTCTGCAGTCAAGCGATCGGAAGAATTGGCCCGAATTGCGCCGGCAGACCCCGAATGGATGCCGCTGCTGCCGCCTCAAACCTACGATTTGCGATCGCCCGCATTCGACGCAGCAACGGCAACTGTATCGCCTCTAGCGCGGGCAGAAATGGTGCAGCAAGCGTGCGCGAGATCCTCCCAGCGGGGCGCTCATGGTTCGGGCACTTTGAGCACTGAGGCGTCGCTGTACGCGATCGCCTCGTCAACCGGACTCCGCGCCTGCAACCAGTCTACAAAGGCGGATTTCAGCTTTACTGCTCGCGTTGAAGACGGTTCTAGTTGGGCTCAGAGCACTGCTTGGAGTATCAACGAATTGCCGATCGCCCAATTAGCAGAACAAGTGCTCGATCGGGCGATCGCATCCCGCAACCCGCGCCCCATCACTCCCGGCGTTTATCCGGTAATCCTAGACGGCGCTGCTTTTGCGGGCTTGCTACCGTGGGTGATTTGGGGGCTGGATGCGAGGGCGGCGGATGAGGGGCGATCGTTTATGTCGATCGCCGATGCAGAGGGAAAACCAGCGGGAAACCGCGCGGGGGAACAACTTTTCAGCCCGTTAGTGCAAGTGCAGCGCGATCCGGCTCATCCTTTGTTGCGATCGAATACTTTTTTCGGCGACGGATTGAGCAATAACTATTTGGAAATCATCAAAGATGGCGTCCCTCAAAGTTTATCTTATTCCCGCTACTGGGCCGCACAAAAAGGCAAAGAAGCAAAAGGTGCTTATTACCCGATCGTGATGACAGGTTCCGACCAAAGTTTAGCAGATTTAATTGCTCAAACCGAGCGAGGAATTTTCGTCAGTCGAGCTTGGTACGTGCGCTACGTTAATCCGAAAACCTTGGAAGTAACGGGAATGACTCGCGACGGTACTTTTTGGATTGAGGATGGCAAAATTGCTTACCCGATTAAAAACCTGCGTTTCAATCAAGTTTTACCTGATATGTTGCGCGATGTGGATGCAGTTAGTGCGGTGAAGCGTTACGGCGGTAGTGTCGTACCCGGAGTGCGCGTGAAAGCTTTTAATTTCACCAGTATTACTGACAGTTTGTGACTTGCAAGGGTGAGGTTCGCGGAAACCCACCCGGAGGAGTAAGAATTATTCATATCTCTCTTCTCTTCATCTGCGTTTATCCGCGTCCATCCATTGTCATCTGCGGTTCAGAAATTCTCTTCTTTTAACCGCAGATGAGGGCAGATAAACACAGATTAACGCAGATTAATTAGATCAATTCCGGTTGCAACGTCCGTGATTGTTGACTGTTGACTCGATTTTACAATTCCGATGGTACCGGATTTGATATAATTTAGGGCGATCGATAAAAACCAATTCCCAATTACCAATTACCAATTATCAATGAATCAATATTTTGCTACAGTTGCGCGCGGTTTAGAAACTATTGCCGCCCAAGAATTAGAACGTTTAGGGGCCCAGGATGTTAAGCCAGATTTTACAGGGGTTTACTTTGCGGGCGATCGGGCTTTATTATACCGCGTCAATCTTTGGTCGAGAACAATTTTTCGAGTGCTAATGCCGATCGCCGAATTCCGGTGTTACAACTCGGATATGCTCTACCGCGAAGTGCAAAAAATCCCTTGGGACGAATACTTATATCCCGACAATACTTTAGCAGTAAACTGCACCGGCGGCAACGAAAAGTTGAACCACACTCACTTTACAGCTTTGCAGGTCAAAAATGCGATCGCCGACCAACAGCGCCTTCAATTTAACAAGCGTTCTAATGTTGATGTAGAGCATCCCGATTTGCTCATTAACATTCACATTCATCAAGATAGAGCTATTTTAAGTTTAGACAGTTCTGGCGGCAGTTTGCACCGCCGGGGATATCGGCCGGCGATGGGGCTTGCTCCCCTCAAAGAAACCCTAGCTGCGGCTTTGTTAGAGATGGCAGAATGGACGCCAGATTTGCCGTTTTTAGACCCGATGTGCGGTTCTGGGACTTTGCCTTTGGAAGCGACGTTAAAGGGCTTGAATATTGCACCGGGATTGTTTCGAGAAAAGTTTGGATTTATGACTTGGCGGGATTTTGACGAACCTTTGTGGGATAAATTGTGGGCGGAAGCGGAAAATAGTGAGTTACCGGAACTTAAAGAGGTGATTGCAGGGTGCGATCGCGATTCCGATATGTTAACTCAAGCTCGCACGAACGCGCAGCAAGCGGGTATTTCGGGTAAAATTCAGTTTGCTCAAACCGAGTTATCCCAATTGGAAGCACCCGCAGACAGAGGCGTTCTGATTTGCAATCCTCCCTACGGAGAAAGGCTGGGAGATGCTAGCGAATTGGGAGATTTGTACAAGATGTTGGGCGATATTTTCAAGAATCGTTTTAAAGGTTGGAATGCGTTTATTTTGACTGGAAATAAGGAGTTGGGTAAAAAGGTGGGACTCAGGACATCGCGGCGAATTCCTGTTTTCAATGGCTCGATTCCGTGTACTTTGCTCAAATATGAACTGTATTAGGGAGGGGATCGGAGCAGGGAAAATAGCGGTAATGAGGAAGCTACTGCAAAAGTGTAGAACCAAGAAAGCAGAAGAGAGGTGACAACGCAGAGAGAAGCACTAATAGTAAAGGAAAAAAAGAATATCTGCCGAATTAAATGGCTCAACAATAATCAAATTCAAATACTGACTGGGGAAATTATTTCACATTGATCTGAGGTATGTCACCGCTCATCCCTCCATCGGCAAAAAAGAAACGTGAGCGGAAACAATCTTCCACCCTTCGGGAAACTTGCGCCACATCTGACTCTGCCGCCCCAGCCGCACCACTCCACCCATTACACGGCGAAATTCCAGCGTCACAGCCGCCGTGTCTGCATCGAAAGTCACAACTTTGAGGTTGAACATTTCTCGATCGACATTTACAGGCGATCGTCCTTTGCGAAAAGCCCTCACCTCATCGCTCCCGTACAGGTTCTCCGTTACCCCAAACCGCACGACTTCCGGCGCCTCCCAGAACAAATTATCGAGAGTTTCAATATCGTTCGTACAAAGAGCTTTTTCGTATTTTAAATATAGTTCAGTTAACTCAGGCACCACAGCAGAATCATTGATAACCGTCATAAATTTGAGATTTTAAAACTCTTAAATTTCACAGGTTTTATTTGCAATAAGGACTAAATTCCTTATTGCAAACGCAACTAATTAGAGAAAATTAATGCTCAATTTTGAGCGAAATAATCTTGTCACCTTGGCGGATAGCATTGACGACTGACATATCCTCAGTTTTGCCAAAAGTTGTGTGTACTCCATCTAAATGAGATTGGGGAGAATGGCAAATAAAGAATTGGCTACCACCCGTATCTTTACCTGCGTGAGCCATCGATAAAGTTCCTGCCAAATGTTTGTTCGAGTTGATTTCACACTTGATTTTGTAGCCGGGGCCGCCCGTTCCATTGCCTTTTGGACAGCCACCTTGAATCATAAAGTTAGGAATGACTCGGTGAAAAGCCAATCCATCGTAAAAACCTTTTTCCGCCAAGTCAACAAAATTCTTCACTGTGTTAGGCGCATCCGCATCGAACAATTCCAAATTGATTGTGCCTTTGTCGGTTTCCATTATAGCGCGGGTCATGATTTTTCCTTGCTTCCTAAAATGAGTGTGTTGCCTGCGTGTTAATTGCGGACTTCGCTTTTATAGCGACAGGTTTCAAACTGTCGTTATATTGTGGCTTTCAGAAGTGTAGCATATTCCCGCAACTCTCATAGGACTTATGTGCGCTTTCGGAGGAAACCCGGTTTATTGCGAGATTTCTGGTTAGCAAAGCCAATATTTTCCCAGATACCGAGTTTGTTACCCTCCGTCATATTTTAATCGTTGGTCACTTGCGGGCGAGCGGGTTCTTCCTGAATATCGCTCATATTAAAAATGAAAGGAACCCGACTCGAACCTGCGCCCATCACTAGCACTTTTGGCATCTGAGCGCCGCCGCTTCTCCAAGCTTCGATCGCCTCTTTTTGCAGAACTAAATCGCCACCTTGAGCCTTCAAAGTTTCCGCCAAAAGTCTTTGAGCTTCAGCCCTACCTTGAGCGCGGTTAATGTCAGCTTGAGCTTGTTGTTCTGCTTCCTGAGCCACATAAACAGCCCTTTGCGCCCGCTGTTCAGCGACCTGTTTCTCCTCAACCGCTTTCGCAAAATCTGTCGAGAATCGAATGTTAACAACGCTCGTATCGAGCACGATTACATCATACTTTGATAGCCTTTCCTTCAGCGCAGTATCAAAGTCTCGCTTCAGTTCACTTCTTTGAGTAATAGATTGTTCGGCAGTTCTCAGTGCAGCGGCTGTTTTAAATGCTTCTTGCGTCTGAGGAGCAATAATTTTTGAAACTATATTCTCCAATGTTCCTTGAGTCCTTCGGACATCAACTATTCTCGCAGGATCGAGGCGAAAGTTGATCGCAAAACTGGCATTTAAATCCTGAAGGTCTTTAGTAGCACTCTGGGCGGGAACTTCAAATTTTTGCACTGTTACATCGTACACATCTACCTTGGAGATAAGCGGGGGTCTGAGGTGAAATCCCTCTAACAATGCTCCATCTCTGGCTTTTCCTAAAACGCTGACCACCCCTGCTTGACCTGGATTGATCACGACAAAAGAGTTTAAGCCGAGGAGTAGCGCGCCTACTAATATAATCCCAGCGATTGCTGATGATATGCTCTGGAAACTTTGACTTTTCAACTTACACGCTCCTTTGTGATGATTCCATTATAATGGTTAAATGGATTGGGCAGTCTCTAAAGTCTAAAATCTAAAATTAAAAGCTAAAATGGATGGGGTCGCCTCTCAAATCAAAAATCTAAAATGGATGGGCTGATGCTCAAAATTGTTAAATATCCTAGAACTTATCACATCGAGGGTTCGCGTTTCCAACCAGGTGATGAAGACCTCGACAGCGTGCCATTTAGCGCCCTGATCGATCGCCCGACAGTGATTGAAGAAAAGGTAGACGGCGCTAATACAGGCATCAGCTTCGCACCAGATGGACAAATGCTGCTGCAAAGTCGCGGCCACTATCTCACCGGCGGGCCGAGGGAAAAACATTTTAACTTATTCAAACAGTGGGCTTTCAGTCTCAGCGGAGTCCTGGCAGAAGTGCTGGGAAATCGCTACATTCTTTACGGCGAATGGCTTTATGCGAAACACACTGTCTTTTATGATTTTTTGCCGCACTATTTTATGGAATACGATGTGCTCGACTTAGAAACCAGTCAATTTTTGAGTACAGAATCCCGCCGCAATTTGTTAAGCGGACTGCCGTTAGTGTCCGTTCCCGTGCTGTTTTCTGGAGTGCTGAAATCGCCCAAGCAAATGATGCACTTTATGGAAAAATCTAATTTTATTCAACCGGGACATTTGGATCGGTTGCGTTTGTACTGCGGGGAATTGGGATTAGATGAAGAACGGTGTTTGAAAGAGACTGACAAGAGCGATCGCATGGAGGGGCTGTACCTTAAAGTCGAAGAAGATGGCATAGTAAAGGCGCGTTACAAATACGTGCGTGCCAGCTTTTTGACGGCTATTAAGAATGCCGAAGGACATTGGCTAAATCGCCCCATTATACCCAATATTCTGCGTCCCGATGTAAATTTATTTAATTTTAGTTAACCAGCAGGTGAATTTATGAATGCACTGTTATCGCCCTCGCCGCCTTGGACTTTTCCCTTTTGTCCCGAACCGCCCAATTGGTTCCTGGATTGGGAAGATATTCAAACGCATTTCGACTGGATTGACAGCCTCAAAGGATGTCAGCAAGACCCGATTTACCACGCCGAAGGAGATGTTTTTATTCACACCAAAATGGTCTGCGAAGCATTAATATCTTCTCCAAATTGGCGGCAGCTTCCCACAAAAGAGCGATCGATACTTTTTGCCGCCGCTTTGCTGCACGATGTCGCCAAACCAATCTTTACAAAAATAGAAGCCGACGGCAGAATTAGTTCAAAAGGTCACGCCCGCCAAGGTGCGAGAATGGTCAGACAAATTTTATCCCAATTCGATCCGCCTGTGCAGTTTGACATTCGCGAAACAGTTGTGGCGATCGTCCAATTCGGCAGTTTACCCATCTGGCTGATCGACAAACCCAAGCCGCAGCAGTCTGTAATTAAAGTCAGTCAAGTTGTCCGCTGCGATTTCCTCGCACTTTTAGCCGAAGCAGACGTGCGCGGCCGACTGTGTAGCGACAGACAAGAATTGCTCGATAAAATAGAACTATTTCGGGAGTTTTGTCAAGAAAATAATTGTTTGGATTCTCCCCGACAATTCCCATCACCACACAGCCGATTTATCTACTTCCGCAAAGAGAATGGAAACCCGGACTACGAAGCATTTGACGACACTAAATGCGAAGTAATTTTGATGTCTGGCTTGCCAGGAAGCGGTAAAGATTATTGGCTTCGGAAAAATCTCCCAGATTTGCCAGTAATCTCGCTGGATGCACTGCGAAAAGAGATGAATGTCCCTCCCGACGAAACACCTGGAAATGTAGTGACAGCCGCCAAACAAAGAGCGCGCGAATACATAAATGAGGGGCGTTCTTTTGTGTGGAACGCCACGAATACCACTAAACAAATGCGGCAGCAATTAATTAATTTTTTTGCTGCTTACCAAGCGCGCATTCGCATTGTTTATCTAGAAGTACCTCTAGAAGACATATTGCAGCGGAATCGATCGCGCACAGCAACAGTACCGGAAGCAGTCATTCGCAAATTAGCTGCGCGGCTGGATATTCCAGACATCACAGAAGCGCATCAGGTAGAGTGGATTCTGAGCGATTAGGCTATTTTAGGGGCGATTCCCCGCAGTTAGCAATCTTACTTCAACGCGCTACCAATTCCTTTTTCCCTAAAATAGAATCGTTATAATGCGCCAACAAATCAGCAGGGTGATCGTAAATTTCCGCAGCATTTGCCAGCGAAGCATCATCGAAACCTCCGCACCGAAAAGCAATTACAGGCACCCCGCACTTGCCCGCAGCTTCGATATCGTAAGGAGTATCAGCTAACATCACAGTCTGACTCGCTTCCATCTGCAATTTGCTCAAAGCAGCTTCCACAATATCCGGTTCCGGTTTAGAAGCTTCCGCATCGCTAGATGTCGTGGCTTGATCCAATAAATCGTCAACTTGTGCAGCTTTCAGCAAACCGGAAAGTTCTTCGGTGGTAGATGAAGTAGCAATAATTAGCCGCAATCCTTCTTGCTGCATTTTTAACAGCAAATCCCGCGAACCGGGGGTTGGAGAAAGATCGGGAGAAAAGCGGTTAATAATCAGTTCTTTGCGCCGCTGTGCAATCTTTTTCCCGTCGCCTGCTTCGTCGGAAAGTCCTGATACCATTTTGGGTATAACTTTGTCGCCTCCCATGCCAATTAGCGGGCGAACTTTCTCGAACGGCACCTCGTAGCCGTAAGCCGCAAATGACTCTACCCAAGCTTGAGCGTGGGCGTCATTGCTGAGCGTCAGAGTACCGTCAATATCGAGAATTACTGCTTGCAATTGCATAACTTATTTGCTCTTACTTATTAGACTTTTTGCCACAACCTGATTTGTACTAAGGACTTCAGTTGTTAACTAATTAATTAGCCAATCAGCGAGTAAAGTTCTTACTACGCACCTGTGGTTAGTAGTAAGAACTTTAGTTTTTTCTGAGGTTAGTAGTAAGCACTTTAGTCCTTAATTACTTAATTAGTCAATCGGGGACTGCCAACCTTACTATTAACTTTTTGAGTGGCTATTTCATGCCGGTGCCGTGCAATTTTGGTTCGGGCGGTGGCGGTACTGGTTCTGGCCCTAACGGTTGGGGGTTGGCTACATATTCAAACTCGCCTTTGCCGTCCATTGATTTGCCTTTGGCCCAGCGTCCCTCGCTACTTTCGGAACCTTCAGAATGATTCCAAAACTGATAAGCAAATTCTGATTTTTCCAACTCCTGCGGGAAGGAACTCGGAACTGGCGTTGTTTCTATTCCCGAACTTTCTAAATCTTCGATCGCCGCCAGCCACAAGTTTTGGTGCATCGTGTCGCGGGCGATCATAAAACTCAGGGTGTCTTTCACGCCCGGATCGTCTGACATTTCATACATCCGCACAGCCTGCAATCTTCCTTGCGATTCGGCGTGCAAATTCGAGCGAAAATCTGCTAAAAGATTGCCGCTAGCAACGATATAACGACCGTTCCAGGGATACCCTACGCTGTCGCTAGGAAGTGCGCCCAAACCCGATACAATTGCGTGCTGCGGATTCATGCTGCTGGCGATCGCATCTCGCGGGCTGTTTCCACCCATCACAGCACCCACCACAGCATCCTTGAAACCGTCTTCTTGCACAGATACAGGAGCTTTATCTAACAAGTGAGCAATCATAGTTGCTAGCATCTCGATATGCCCGATTTCTTCTGTACCGACATCAAGCAACATATCGCGATATTTCGCTGGGCCTCGGCAGTTCCAACCTTGAAATAGGTACTGCATCATCACGGTCATTTCGCCAAATGTACCGCCAATTAGTTCTTGTATTTTCTTGGCGTAAACGGCATCTGGCTTTTCTGGTCTTTTGTAATACTGTAGTGGCTTCTTATGGTAAAACATGGGGAATTCCTCCCAGGGAGTTTTGAGCAAGTTTCATTATTTGTAACGCTGCCCACGATCGAGGGGAATCAGCTTTTAGTCATAAAGAAATTCAATCAAACCAGGTTATCTTTATCACTTTAGTTTAATGCGGTTTCTCGCGCCCGCGAACTAAAGACTATATTAAATTTGGTCGATCGTACATTCTATTTAAACAAACACAGCGCTGTGTCCTCCGGGTGTCAAAAAATACGTCAAAACCGCCCTGCTGCTGGGGTTTTTACCCCTATTGGAGAGCGGTTTTTCTGGTTTAGTGGACACTTATGTGCTGTGTTCATCCCCCTCGATTCGAGTCCCCCCACTTGTTAAGCAGGATTGGAAGAAGCAGTTGAATCAATGAGTTTGATAATTTTCCTCAGTCCAGCAGCGCGGCAGAGCTTCACCGGAAGGAAAGACTAAATTACTTTTTGGAAAAGTTGCTTTCTCTTGCTCTTCCTGACCAGCTTGATTTTTTCCCGGAACTTCTTGTTTTGTAGGGCTGATTAAAGCATCTACATCGAGGATTTCAATCAAGTCGCCTGATTCTTTTTCTTGTAAAAGCATAGTTTTTCCGTGAAGGGTAAATGCGAGTTAGGGTTTGAGGACAACTTTGATGCAGTTGTCTTTTTTGTTTTTGAAAATGTCGTAGGCGTGGGGCGCTTCATCCAATTTCATTCGGTGCGTAATTACGAATGACGGGTCAATTTCGCCTTTTTGAACGCGATCGAGCAAAGGCCGCAAATAGCGGTGAACGTGCGTCTGTCCCATTTTCAGGGTCAAGCCTTTGTTGAAAGCTGCACCTAATGGCACTTTGTCAACGAAGCCGCCGTAAACGCCCGGAATTGACACTGTGCCACCCTTGCGACACGCGACGATTACTTGTCGCAGGGCCGTAGGTCGATCGCTCTCCAACCGCACGGCTTGCTTGGCTTTGTCGTACAAAGCGTCGAGACCGGTGCCGTGGGCTTCCATTCCCACCGCGTCGATGCAAGAGTCGGGCCCGCGTCCCCCCGTCATTTCGGTGACGGCTTCCCCGGCGTCCATTTCTTCGTAATTGATGATTTCAGCTTTCGCCGCGGCCGCCATTTGCAAGCGTTCCGGTATGCGGTCGATCGCAATTACTCGATCGGCCCCCAGCATAAACGCGCTTCTGATCGCAAATTGTCCGACCGGCCCGCATCCCCAAACTGCTACAGTATCCCCCGGCTGAATGTCGCAGTTTTCGGCCGCCATGTAACCGGTAGGAAAGATATCGGTGAGGAACAATACTTGTTCGTCAGAAAGTCCGTCGGGAATTTTTAAAGGGCCGACATCTGCAAACGGAACCCGCGCGTATTCTGCTTGTCCGCCTGCATAGCCGCCCGTTAAATGCGAGTAGCCAAACAGTCCCGCTGGGGAATGACCGAACATTTTTTCAGCCAGCCCAGCATTGGGGTTGGAGTTGTCGCACAGCGACCACAAATCGCGGTTGCAAAAGAAGCAACTGCCGCAAGAAATAGTAAAAGGAATGACGACGCGATCGCCCTTTTTTAAGTTCTTGACTTGGCTGCCGAGTTCGACTACTTCCCCCATGAATTCATGCCCCATGATGTCGCCCGATTGCATTGTCGGGATGAAGCCATCGTAGAGGTGTAAATCTGAGCCGCAGATTGCTGTAGACGTGATTTTAACTATTGCATCGCGCGGATTGATAATTGTTGGGTCTGGTACATTATCAACGCGCACATCATTTGCTCCGTGCCAGCAAAGAGCTTTCATTATTTTTTTCCTCTAGTTAACTACTAGCTAGCAAATTTTTGATTCTAAATCTTACCTTTACTAAGCTGATAAATTACTCGCTTGGATGTTTTTAATTTTAAGTATATAAAATATTTAGTTTCTCTATCCGAGGTATAATTTATAAATCTATCTTCCGGCTGTTTTCAATACCAAAAATGTAAAGTTTATGCCCCTCAAGTGCGGGAAATTTTACATTTTTCTGTTAACCGCCAACAGTTATAGCAACCACGCCCGACGGTTAGGACGTTCTTAATTGCTAAAATCCTTGCGGAAGATTGCAACTTCGGTCTTCGTTCAACATCTGCTAGAACAGCTAATAACGAGATGGATGAGGTTGTTTTTATCGATCGGCGATCGCTTTCATCTCACAAAAAATAGTTTCTCCTCACTTGATCTCACTAAAACCGCTATCGTGGCTCACTTTAGATAAAAAGCGACCGAAAACTTTTCAACTAAAAGCGGGTTGATCGATTATCAAATAGGGTGCATGACTTTTGTATCGCTCCACACTCCATCTGAATCTGGAGAATAACGCACCGTGCTTAAGGATGATTTATAGTCAAATATTGTATCATTAGTTATAACTAAAAGCCGAGCTTGCGGTAAAGTTGTTAAAGATTAAAATTTATCGATCGCCTTTTATGCCTTACACTGCATCTACCCCAACAGACCCCACTCAACCCAACATCCGCAATGCCGACCACCGCCTACTAGAATTCACCAAGCTAACGCCGATGATGCAGCGGTATGTGGAAGTGAAAGAACAGTATCCCCACGCACTTTTGTTATTTCGAGTGGGAGATTTTTTTGAGTGTTTTTTCCAAGATGCAGTTACGATTTCTAGGGAATTAGAACTTGTTTGTACTAGCAAAGAAAGCGGCAAAGAAATCGGTCGAGTGCCGATGACAGGAGTGCCGCACCACGCCCTCGACCGCTACACATCAATGTTAGTAGAAAAAGGCTATGCTGTGGTAGTTTGCGACCAAGTTGAAGATGCCTCAATTGCTGCTAAAGAAGGCCGCCAAGTCAAGCGAGAAATTACCCGCATTCTCACTCCCGGAACTTTGACTGATGACGGAATGCTCAAACCCAGACAAAATAATTTTTTAGCAGCAGTCGTCATCGCTGGGGAACATTGGGGATTGGCTTATACAGATATTTCTACGGGAGAATTTGTCACTACCCAAGCAGACAGTTTAGAACAATTAACCCTAGAATTGCTGCGCTTGCAGCCTTCGGAGGTCTTGGTACCGACTAATGCGCCGGATTTGGTGACTATGTTGAGGCCCGGAGAGAAATCCGAGCATTTGCCCGATTGTTTGCCGAATTCATTCTGCTATTCTTTGCGATCGCAAGTTCCGTTTACTTTGTCCGAAGCAAAACAGAGAATCCTGCAAAAGTTCAAAGTGCGATCGCTCGAAGGTATGGGATGCGGTCATTTGCCCCTCGCAGTCCGAGCCGCCGGCGGTTTGCTGCAATATATCGAAGAAACTCAAAAGGAAAAAGCAGTTTCTTTGCAAAGATTGCACACTTACACTCTCACCGATTTTCTCGTACTCGACTACCAAACCCGCCGCAATCTCGAAATTACTCAAACAGTCAGAGATGGGGTTTTTCACGGTTCGCTGCTGTGGGCGATAGACAAAACCAGCACCGCAATGGGAGGCCGCGCTTTGCGTCGCTGGGTGCTGCAACCTTTGCTCAACATTAAAGGCATTGGCGCCCGACATGACACGATTCAAGAATTAGTAGAAAATAACGGTCTGCGCCAAGATTTTCAGCAGTTGCTGCGCCAAATTTACGACATCGAAAGACTGACAGGCCGCGCGGGTTCTGGAACAGCTAGCGCCCGGGATTTGGTCGCTTTAGCTGATTCTCTGGGAAAACTGCCGGAATTAGCCTCGATCGCAGCCCAAGGGATCTCGCCCTATTTGAAAGCGCTGCAAAATGTACCCCCAATTTTAGAAGAATTAGCAAGTAAAATTCACGCCCATTTAGTTGACGAACCGCCGATTCATTTAAAAGAAGGAGGTTTGATTCGAGCGGGAATTAATCCCATGCTAGATGAAATGCGCCAAACTGCATCAGCAGACATAGCATGGGCGAATAATTTAGAGCCAAATGAACGAAAACGCACCGGAATTGCTAATTTAAAAGTAGGCTACAATAAAGCTTTCGGCTATTACATCAGCATTCCAAAATCGAAAGTAGACCAAGTGCCGAAGGACTACACCCGCAAGCAAACTCTCACCAATGAAGAACGCTACAGCACTGAAGAATTAAAAGAAAGGGAAGTGCGAATTCTGACGGCGCGGGACGATTTAAATCAATTGGAATACGATATTTTTGCTCAAGTGCGATCGGAGGTAGGAGAACACGCCGAAATTATTCGCAACGTTTCCCGCGCCGTGGCGGCGGTAGATGTGTTGTGCGGTTTGGCAGAAGTAGCAGTTTACCAGAATTACTGCCGCCCGACTATGACAGAAAGTCGGGAAATTAAAATTATTGAAGGTTGTCATCCTGTGGTGGAAAAGTCTTTGCCACCGGGGTTTTTTGTACCTAATTCTGCTTTTTTGGGTCGGGAAGAATCGCTAAACCGCCCAGATTTAATTATTTTAACCGGCCCGAATGCTAGCGGGAAAAGCTGCTACTTGCGGCAGGTGGGTTTGATCCAGTTAATGGCGCAGATGGGCAGTTATGTGCCGGCGAAAGCGGCGAGTTTGGGAATTTGCGATCGCATTTTTACCCGTGTCGGCGCAGTAGATGATTTGGCAACCGGTCAGTCTACGTTTATGGTGGAAATGAACGAAACTGCAAATATTCTCAATCACGCGACGCCGCAATCATTGGTTTTGCTAGATGAAATTGGTAGGGGAACGGCTACCTTTGACGGACTTTCGATTGCTTGGTCTGTGGCAGAATATTTAGCAACTGAGATTCGGGCGCGGACAATTTTTGCGACTCACTATCACGAGTTAAATGAGTTAGCTTCTATTTTAGATAATGTCGCAAATTATCAGGTGACAGTGAAAGAGTTGCCGGATCAAATCGTATTTTTGCACCAAGTTCAGCCGGGAGGTGCTGACAAATCTTACGGAATTGAAGCGGGCAGATTAGCTGGTTTACCGCCGTCGGTGATTGACAGGGCGAGACAGGTGATGAAGCAGATTGAGAAACATAGCAAAATTGCGATCGGGCTGCGGAAAGGTGTTAAAAAAAATGGTAGAAAAGAGTCGGAGGGCGAACAGTTGGATATTTTTGAGGATTAAATTTACGGTGGGAAAAAAATTTGTATTAACTTCTATATTGCACCATTTTCAATAAGCCTTTCAGAGGCGGGCAGGATGCCCAACCCCTACTCCCCACAAGAAAATTAAATTTTTGTGGAACAGGCATCCTGCCCGTTCTTGAGCATGGTGCAATATCTCAGTTACTACTTTTACTACAAACCAGGAAATCTCCAGCAACTCTAACGCCCATTTTGCAACTTTCTTACCTCTTTGTGCACGCTCATTCCAATTTCCAAAGCCTCATTTAGCAATCGCCCGTATTCAGTCGCCCGATCGCTCACATCCACCGCCATCAAAGCAGCCAAATTACTTTCAATATTAGCAAATAGCTCGTAACGGCGACCGATAAATTGCTGATTTTCCCTGAGAATTCTCTCTGTTTTCAAAGCACATACTAAACTTTCTCTAGTAATTGTTAATGCTTCAATTGCATCTCCTCGGTTAATTAAATTGGCTTGTAAATTGCCAGCATCCGTTAGGCGATCGATAATATCTAAAGCCTGAATCACCTCATGATACTTCTCAACTTCATCCAGCAGACCCGCTAGCGTTGCCAGAGGTTTTGCCTTAACCCATTTATAGACATTCCAAGCAACAGTAATCGCCAGCGACCAACCCAAAGTTAGTTGTAAAACACGGACAAATATGTCTGAATCGCTAAATAAACCAACATTATGTTTATTAGCCAGTAAAGCAACAGGCAGCGAAACAACTAATGTCACGCAAAATATCAGCAACTCATTCACCAAAAGAGAAAACAGCTTTTTGCCCTCCCGGAGTGCAGCAGGTCGGTAAAAATCCGCTGCAAAACCGTCGCTCAAAGCTATTCCGCTCAAATCCTCCAACTCCTTCTCAGGAATTTTTAACTGTTCCAAATCCGCTTGTATCACTCTTTAAAAGCTCCTTAAATAGGGATTAATTACGATCCTCCCAGAGACATAATTGATTGCCACAGACTCATATAAAAATTGCTTTCTCGGTCTCGGAACAGTTGAAAAGCCATTCCCGGCGACCCAAAAAACGGTCTCAGCGTCCATCCCAACTGAGTACCAACAAACGCATAGAGTCCCAACCAAAAGCGCAAAATATTTAGTCTGATATCTTTGCCTTCGGCATCTTGTTCGGACAGAAAGTGCATTCCTTGATAAATGAAACTTACTCCCAAAAATCCTGTAATTGCCATTATAGCAACATTCAGCAACAGATAAAAATTGTAATTGGTACTGCTTATGAGGAAAAACAAACTAACAGGTGCAAATCCAAACAGCAAAACGCTAATCATCGCCATCGCTGTCATCAACAATGTCAAATACTGCTCAAAAGTTCGTTTTGAACCAAACATGACATTAAAAAAGTACAGTGTGGGAAAGCAGATAATCAGCGTCAGCAAGTAAAGTGCTGGCAACTTAATTGCTGAAACCAGACATTGCATCCACGTACTAGAGGCACCTAATATTGCTCCGTAAATGCCAAAAAATACGGTACTAGAAATCAACAAACCGAAAATTTTAGATTTGAGCTTGACACCTTGGCGAATTTCTTCGAGAAACTGTTGCCGTTCCCGTAGCAAATACATTACTACTGAAAAATATTTCACGGGTTCTCCTTGTGACTGATGCGACTCCGAATCAGTCATAACTCAAGCTGAGTGCGCTCGGCAAGCTTGTCAAATTAGGGCACTCTATGTTAACCCATTATTCTTGTACCCAGCTCACCACAAGGTGAGAGGTGGAGGCGTTTTGAGAGATACTTGCAAAGCTAAACGGCTCAAACTGAATACAGTTATGCTTTGTATTCAATTTGTATTCATTCGTCTCCAAATTGTCTCCACAAAGGGCGATGGGGTAGTCATTTGATACTCAGTTTGGTCGTTCCGTAGTCAAATCGTAGTCATTTTGTATCCAATTTCTAGTCAATTTCTAGTCAACTTGAGTTGTCACAAAGCGCAAAAAGCAGCAATAAAAAACCTCAAACCGTTGATTTCTAGTTGGTTTGAGGTTTTTGTAGGCGTAAGCGGGCAGCGGGAATCGAACCCGCATAGTTAGCTTGGAAGGCTAAAGTTTTACCACTAAACTATGCCCGCGCACAGAAACTAAACATACCACACGTCTCTGGGAATTGCAATAGGCCTGTGCAAAATTTTTGAATACCTCCCTCCCGCTGGCTGAATCGGGACTTGCGACCCGATCGCGCCTACAATCCCCGTCTCCGATGCTGGGTAAGGCTTTACGGATGGAAATAATCGTAAATTTGCTGCGCCAGACGCGGGCCAATCCCAGAAACTTCTGCCAACTGTTCGGGAGTCGCTAAACGGAGGTAGTCGATCGACCGAAAATGTGCTAACAATTGTTTTTGTCGGTGGTGTCCCAATCCGGGAATTTCATCAAGGCGCGATCGCTTCATTCTCTCGCTTCTTCGATCGCGGTGAAAACTCACAGCAAACCTGTGCGCCTCATCCCGCACCCGGCGCAATAATTGTACTCCAGGCTGCTCAGAATTAGTTGACAGTGGCAAAGATTCCCCCGGCAAAAATATCTCCTCTCGCTGCTTTGCCAAACTGACAACGCGCAACTCTTCTAGCAAATTCATCTCCCGCAAAACAGCCACAACTGCTGACAGTTGACCTTTGCCGCCATCTATCATAATTAAGTCGGGTTTGTCGGAGATAGTACGAGAAACTGAGGATAAATTGCTGATTTTTTCCGAATTTCCTAAATCGCTAAATTCTTCTTCCTTATTCGTTCTATCCGTTAAATCCGTTATAAAATCCGTTGCCGAACTTGCTTCTTCCTTCAATCCTCGGAATCGGCGACCGATAACTTCTGCTAAACTAGCAAAATCATCAGAATGACCCGATTTAATTTCAGGATTTTTAATTTTGTAATGGCGGTAGTGTTGATTAGCGGGCAAACCGTCAATAAATACGACGCGGGAAGCTACGGCGTCAGAACCTTGAATGTGAGAAATATCGTAACCTTCAATGCGGCGAGGAACTTCAGGCAAATCGAGGATTTCTGCTAAATCTTCCATTGCTTGAGAATTGCGATCGCTCAATCTTTGCATTCTCGCCAATTCATACTCAGCATTGCGTTCCACCATCTCAATCAACTCAGCCTTAGTTTGCCGCTGCGGCGTCAAAATCGTAACTTTTCGCCCCTTACGGTTGCTTAACCAATCTGCTAATATTTCCGCTTCTGGCAATTCGTACTGCACAGAAATTTCGCTGGGAATTTCTACGGATTCGACATTTTGATAGTGTTCTTCCAACACCCGCTGCAAAATCGCTCCGGCCTCTACCCCCCCTCGTTCTCCCCCAAGGCTTGGGGGGGAGGAAATAGAAAGTTGAGATAACTCTTGCCCCTCCTTGGCAACGGGGGGTTGGGGGGGTATTTCCGCCATAAATCCCAATCTTCCGACCAATTGACCGGCGCGAATTTGGAACAATTGAACGCAAGCGTGCTGACTATCTGCCGCAAGTGCGATCGCATCTCTGGAAACCGTATCGTCGGGCAAAGACACTTTTTGACCCGCACTCAAAGACTCCAAACCCTTAATTTGATCGCGAAGGCGCGCCGCAGTTTCAAAGTTTAAATCTTCGGCAGCTTGTTGCATTTGCGGCTCCAGGATATCGAGCAATTCCTGAGTCCTTCCCTGGAAAATCATCGCTACTTTTTGGATGATTTTTCGATATTCTTCAGGCGAAGTTAAACCTTGACAAACGCCAACGCAGCGCCCGATGTCGTAGTTCAAACAGGGACGGTCTTTAAACAGCGGTTGAGGGCGCTGCCGCAGGGGGAAAATTCGCTTAATTAAATGCAGCGTACTCCTCAGCGCCCCTGTATCGACGTAAGGGCCGTAATAGCGGTCTTTTGCACTTCCTGCGCGGCGTTTGCGGGTGATAAAAATGCGGGGGTATTCTTCCGACCAAGTTATGCACAAATAAGGATATTTCTTATCATCTTTGAGGAGGACATTAAAGTAAGGTTGGTGCTGTTTTACCAGATTTGCTTCTAAGGCCAAAGCTTCCGCTTCTGTGTCGGTGGCGATGAATTCAATTTCGCGCACTTGCTGTACCATCATCGCGATGCGGGGACTGAGATTTTGGCTTTCGCGGAAGTAGGAACGGACGCGGTTTCGGAGTTTTTTGGATTTGCCGATGTAAAGGATGCGATCGCTCTCGTCTCGCATTAAATATACACCAGGAACCGCCGGAATTTCTTTGAGGCGACTTTCTAGGCGTTCCGAGTCTTTAACTAACGGCAGAGTTTTTGTGGATGGCATTGCAAGCTATCTCAGCAAAATAGAGACTGATTGTACACTCTTTTATTTTACCTTAATTGTGCCGATTTGGACTGCTGCTACCGTCGCCAAACCCACCTATTAAACTGGAAAATCAGTTACAATATCTGAGATAAAAACTTGCGGGTGCGTTCTTCCTTCGGGTTCTGAAAAAACTCTTCTGGTTGGGCTTCTTCCACTAAAACGCCACTATCCATCAATACAATGCGATCGGCAACTTCGCGCGCAAACCCGACTTCGTGAGTCACCACTACCATTGTAATTCCCGTTTGAGCCAAATTTCGCATTACATCTAAAACTTCCCGCACCATCTCCGGGTCTAATGCTGATGTCGGTTCATCAAACAGCATAATTTTAGGCTGCATGGCCAGAGAACGTGCAATAGCGACCCGCTGCTGCTGCCCCCCTGACAACTGTCCGGGATATTTTTTTGCTTGTTCCAATATTCCCACTCTTTCTAACAGTTGCATCGCCACTTCTTCAGCTTTTTTCTTGGACCAGCGACGCACCCACACCGGCGCTAGCATGACGTTTTGCAAAACTGATAAGTGAGGAAACAGGTTGAATTGCTGAAACACCATTCCTACTTCGCGACGAATTGTCTCGATATTGCGTAAGTCATGGGAAAGTTCGATTCCGTCGATCGTAATTTTACCTTGTTGGTATTCTTCTAATGCGTTGAATGTGCGAATAAACGTCGATTTTCCCGAACCCGATGGCCCCATCACGACAACTACTTCGCCCCGGTTTACGGTCATGCTGACACCTCGCAGTACGTGAAATTGTCCGTACCATTTGTGGACGTTTTCTGCTATGATTACTTGTTCTGGGATTGTGGGTTTAGTTTCCATATTTTTTGTTTTTAAACCGCTGATGAACGCAGATGAACGCAGATTTTTTTTACCTTTGACCTACGCCTAAAGTTCGCTCTATTTTGCGGCTGGCTAGGGACATTGAGTAGCAAAATATCCAATAAATGATGCCGACGAATATGTAAACTTCGGCGTATCTGCCGATATAAGATGGATTAGCTAAAACTGCACGGGATATTCCGATTAATTCTAACATTCCGAATAGAGATAGCAGGGATGTATCCATAAATAATCCGATGAATTGACCGCCGATCGCAGGAATGACTATTCGCAATGCTTGAGGCAGTACAATGAGAATTGTGAGTAGGGGTGTATTTAGCCCGATCGACCTAGCTGCTTCTATTTGTCCCCTGGGCACGGCCTGCAAGCCACCGCGCACGTTTTCTGCCAAGTATGCTGCACTAAATAAGGTTAATCCAGCAATGGCTCTAATCACTCTATCCAATTTCGGATATTCGGGCGGCAAGAAGAGTTGCAGCATCACTTGACCTAAAAACAAAATGCCAATTAAGGGTAAACCGCGAATAATTTCAATGTATAATGTTGATAATAATTTCACAACTGGCAAAGAACTTTGTCTGCCGAGTGCTAGCAATACTCCCAAAGGAAAGGAAAGCACAATACTAATAACTGCTAAAAACAGCGTCAGCACTAAACCGCCCCAATCATTTGTTGACACTTCGGTCAAACCTAACCCGCCTTTAATTAGCCACAAAACTATTGGGAAGGAAAGAACCCAAATTGCAGGCATCCAGCCCATGATTTTTGGGTTAATTTGCCTTCCGATGACATAGCTGGCGGCGGCTGCGATAATAATTCCTAAGAGGTAGAGGCGAGAGGTTAGGTCGATCGGCGAAATGACCGCACCCACAACCGCAGCACCGAGTATAATTAGTAAAGGCGGATTCCAAAGACGTTCTTGCCGCTGAATGTTTCCCCAAGTTAATCCTCCCAACAAGGCAATTATCGCCGTTACTATCCACAGCCGCCAGTAGGATTCGCTGGGAAATCTGCCGACGAAAAATAGCGGCAAGTTGGCTTCTAATACGCGCCATTGAGCTTTTGTTGTTGCCCAAACGAGAATTCCTTTAATAGTTTGGAAGGCGATAATTAGGCAAACTAATGTCAGAATGCTGTTGTACCAGGTACTAAATAAATTTTTACGCGCCCAATTCCAAGGGGTAGGCGATTCGGTGGCTGGGGGCGGTAATACAGGTATTGTTTCCATTTTATTTGTTGGTTATTAATTATTAATTATTAATTGCACTGGCTAAAATACCTAAAATTTTATTAACCTCGGTGAGGTAATACTCGGTCAAATCTATTTCAATTACTTGATTTTTTAATCGGAGAAAATTCCAGATAGTTCCGCTAGTGACAGCGCCATAAATTGGCGGGATTTCGTTTCCTTGGCGCTCATTAAATATCCTGGCTGCCAACATTTCTGCGACGCACTGTCCCAATTCACTATTGAGATTTTCCGGTTTTGCTTCTACAATTATAATGACTGGTGCAACAACTAACAAAAGTCCTGATGAATTGCCAATTAGAAAATCGCAACTACCGTCTAAGCCTCTTTCGGAGTCAACATTAAAGTCAATACCGGAAAATAAGCTAATTCGATTTTGTAATTGTTCTCTAAGTTCAATTAAAATTGGTGCTGTAATCATTTCAGCGCGGGATTTCTGGGTGTTACTTGCCAGACCTAACGGTACACTGCGCTTGAGAGTTTCGGCTAGTAGTTGGCTGCATTCTAAGTTTGGTTCTTTGCCAAACAAATCGGCGACTTCCGAATACTTTAATTCAAATGTTTTGACTGCGCCCTCTAAACTAAAATCACTGTACGCCATTTTTCTATTTCCTTTGACCGCCGTTGTAAAATTTCCAACATTAACTCTTTACCTTTCCTTGATTTGTACAGTTTTATTGTACCAATTCATGAACAGAGAAACTATCAAACTAATTGTTAGATATGTTACCATGATAATTAACATTGCTTCGATCGCCCTTCCGGTCTGATTTAACGTCGGAGAGCCCACCACAAAGTAAACGTCGGGATAAGCAACCGCAACCGCTAAACTCGAATTCTTAGCTAAATTCAGATACTGACTGGTTAAAGGCGGCACAATCACCCGCAAAGCTTGCGGCAAAATTACCATCCGCATCATTGTTCCCGACTTCAGCCCCAAAGACTTTCCCGCTTCCCACTGACCTTTCGATACTGACTGAATTCCGGCCCGGACAATTTCTGCAATGTAACTGCCAGTATACAAGCTGAGTCCTGTCACCAGGGCTGCAAATTCTGGAGTTAATTTTAATCCTCCTTCGAGTTGCAATGCTGGTGTCAGGCGGGGAACATCTAGACGAAAAGGCAGATTTTTGGTAATAATCAAAGCTAAGATTGCACTCAGCCCGATCGCACCTAGAGCCCAAAACAACTGTCTTCCCGGCTTAGCTTCTTCCAACATCACCCGCGCCCGCCACATCCACAGCCCCGCCGCCGCCAAAACTCCGACAGTTAGCAAAATCACCCAAATCTCAAAACCCGGCAAAGCCACAGGCCAAGGTACAGCAATGCCGCGATTTGTCAAGTAAATCGGCCCCCTCATCTGCTGATTGTCTTCGAGTTTTGGCAGGGAAATGAAAACTGCAAAATACCAGAAAAATAATTGCAGCAATAACGGCGTATTTCGCAAAATTTCTACGTACAAACCAGCCAAACTTCGCAGCAGCCAATTGTCGGAAAGGCGCGCAATTCCTACCGTCAAACCCGCAACTGTTGCGAAAATAATGCCGAGACCCATCACCCGCAGCGAGTTGATTAAACCGACAAAATAAGCTTGCCTGTAACTGTTTTCGGGACTGTAGGGAATCACGCTTTCGCCGATGTCAAAGGATGCTTGGGAATTGAGAAAATCAAATCCAAATGCAATCCCCAGTTGCGAGTAATTGGCGCCCAGATTGTCCCCGAGAATAGCGATAACAACTATTACTAAAATTAGGGCGCTCGCCTGTCCGGCTATTTTCCAGAAGCGATCGTCCCGCAGGAGTTTTGATAGATCTTTAGATTTGGGCAATTTCTGTGATTTGCCCGGTTGAGGTTCTGGGTTCATAACTGTTTAATGTAGAGCACACTATACCTAACTTTAGCCTGCCTAAAATATCTTGTAGGGTGCGCCTAACAAGCACCTTAAAAGTCGGCTAAGCGCGGAGTACCTTGCTCTCTAAAGTATCTTGTTGGTTAACTGTTAACAGTCAACGGTCAACTGTCAACAGTTAACAGTCAACAGTCAACTGTTAACAGTCAACTGTTAACTAAAATTAACGGAACGGCGGCGAGTAAAGCAAACCGCCATCTTTCCAGAGTCTGTTTTGGCCCCGTTCTAACTTAAGTGTACTTTTGGGGCCGAGGTTGCGATCGTACATTTCCCCATAATTTCCGACTTTCTTCACAACGCGGACGGCGTAGTCGTTCGGGAGTCCCAAACCTTTACCTAAATCTCCTTCTGTTCCTAGCAAACGTTTGACGTTCGGGTCAGTAGTGCTTGCCACAATTTTGTCTACATTTCCTGAATTAATTCCCAAATCTTCAGCTTCAATCGTCGCAAAAATAATCCATTTCACCGCGTCCGACCATTTAGGATCGCCGCTTTTTACTGCTGGGGCTAACGGTTCTTTTGACATCACGATCGGCAAAACAACATTATTCTCCGAATTCGGCAGAGTTGTGCGCTTAGAAACAAGTTGCGATCGATCGGCAGTAACACCTTGACAGCGACCTTCTTGATAGGTAGCAAAGGTAGAATTCACATCTTCAAACACGACAGGAGTGTATTTAACTCCTATTTTTCGCATTTGGTCGGACAAATTTTGTTCGGTACTCGTACCCGTCTGCACGCATATAGATTTGCCCGCAAAATCTTTTAAACTTTTGATGCCGCTGTCTTTTTTGACCATGATGCTTTGAGAATCATAAAAGATCACCGGGGCAAATTCCAGTCCGGTAGTGCTGTCGCGACTCGCGGTGTAGGTAGTATTTCGGCTGAGAATGTCGATTTCTCCCGCCTGCAAAACTGTAAATCTATCTTTAGCGTTGAGTTTTCGGTACTCGACTTTTTCGGGATCGTCAAATATTGCCGCCGCGACAGCCCTGCACACATCCACATCCAGTCCCGAATATTTGCCTGTTTCGTCTACAAAGCTAAAACCCGGCAGTTCGCCGCTGATGCCACAAATCAGTTTGCCGCGGCTGACAATTGTATCTATCCGGCTGGAACCTTGTTGCGAGTTGCCGCCTGCTGCATTTGTTGCTGTTGTTTGTCCGGTTTGTGCCGATCGATCCCTACAAGATGCCAACGGTGCCACAAATAACACACTTGCTAGCAGCAGAAATCCCCATTTACGCATAGATTTTAATAGAACGCTTTCCTGACAATCCTACCTTGTAGCTGTCAGAACTGTGGCGATCGGCGATCTACACAGCCTCCGGTTTCAAATTAGCCGTTCTGCATCCGGTGCTGCACTGCGGCAAGTGCACCGACTACCCGCCTGTTTTTTTTGAGCAAGCTGGGAGTCCAAAGTTAGAAACCCGGTTTCTGGCTGGAGGGCTGGTCGTCAAACCTAAAATTTATCCCTGAAACCCGGTTTCTTTTCTGCTATTTCTGCCCAGCGCGAGCGATCATCGCCGTTCCCTGGAATATTTATCCGATTTTGATTGAATCCACTCACAATAGCTATGGTGCGAGCCGCTGCTCAGCTAAATCGCGGATTAGGCACAGCCGAGACTGGATGTATTCGTCCAACAAATCTGCTTCTTTGCCATTGAGCGCAGAGTTGCTCTTTAACTGCTTCAGCAGCCACTGTACCAGTGTGGCATCGTCTAAATTGACTAGCAGAGTAGCTTGGGTGGTCTCAATTAATGACCAGAGTTGGCGTAACATGACTGGAGTCATAAAACCTCGTTGAGCGTAAATACGCACTTAATGGGCGGGCATAGCGAAAAGGTGGTCTTGGTGTTTCAAGCCGATAGACGAAAAGCACCCTCATAACCATCGGCTTAATGATTATTTTATATTTGACCACAATAACTTAATACAGTAGTGTCACAAGTTACAACACACAAGATGTTATAAGAGTTGCCAATTCCTTCACATTGGGATAAATATCTTGATAAAAGATTAACAATCTTTACACGCGATCGCTTGCGGGGGCTGCCAAGAGCCGTGCGCGCTCGGGCCCGATAGCCCGGTTCAAAAGAAAATTGATTGACTACTCAGTAGCCACAAACTTTTGAACCCCCGCCAGAATTATTTCTAATTCAGCGATGATTTTTGTAGCCCCCTCCAAATCCTTAGATTCGGCCAGACTTTGAAGCTGATCTGCCATATCGGGCATTAACCGCACCGCCGCCGTAGCACTGACACCTTTAATTTGATGAGCGTGACGCGCCAGTGCCTCCATATCTCCCGAGGCGATCGCCTCCTTAGCAGCTTCTAAATAACTACCAGTATCCACCACAAAAGCTTGCAGTATTTCCCGCTCAAACTCTAAATCAGCGCCCGAAATTTCGTGCAAACGTGCCATATCGACTACCGATTCGATATCTGGCTCAGAATTTTGAAGTTCCTCCCCATTAAACTTGGGAGTTTCAATTTTTAGCTTGGCCGACCAATTTGCTAGTACCGATTTTAACTTTTCGATCGCAATAGGTTTGCTAATATAATCATCCATGCCCGCCGCCAAACACTTTTCCCGATCGCCCTTCAAAGCATTCGCCGTCATCGCAATCACCACCGTCTTTTGATGCGGCTCCATCGAACCAGCCGCAGCATTTGTCGCTTCCCGGCGACGCAATTCCCGCGTTGCTTCGTAACCGTCCAAAACCGGCATCTGACAGTCCATCAACACAATGTCATACTTTTTCAGAGCAACCATAGATAGCGCCTCTGCGCCGTTATTCGCGACATCCGCAGTGCATCCCAAAACTCTGAGTTGATTGAGACCAACTTTTTGATTTATTGGAGTATCTTCAACTAACAAAATCTTTAAACTTCCTAACTCCCGGTTTTCAATAGCTGAGGCTCGATTGGACGTTGGATTTGCCTGCGACTCATCAATCAGCGTCATTGGGGCGATCGCATTTGCCAAGCAATCAAATAGTCGGTGAGCTTTCACAGGTTTAGTTAAATACCCGCTAAAACCGCTATCTACCAAGCGTTTCGCCTCTGCAAGCTGAGTCATTGAAGTCAGCACCACCCACTTTGTCTGCTGCATTGCCGGCTCAGAAATCCTCAAGCGTTCGAGACTTCCCGCCACCATTTCCGGCAACTGAATATCAACCAAAACGATATCGTAAGGGGAATTAAGGCTGACAGCTTTGTACAGAGATGCGATCGTCATCCAACCGTTTTCCACCTCCTCAACTTCCATTCCCCACAAAACAGCCATTCTCACTAGCACTTTTCGCACTGTCGGCTTGTCGCTAGCAACTAACATTTTTCGCCCCGCCAGCACCGTTTCAAAATTAACTTCGCACGCTGTGCCGACAGCAGTTAAATTATCCGTAACTGTCGGCACAGTAAACCAAAAAGTCGAGCCTTGGCCAGGGGTACTTTCCACACCGATTTGGCCACCCATTAACTCCACCAACTCCTTAGAAATAGCCAGCCCCAAACCTGTGCCACCGTATTTTCGTGTCGTAGAGGCATCAACTTGAGTAAAAGATTGAAACAGCTTTTTTTTGTCTTCGGAAGCAATCCCAATTCCTGTATCTGTCACTTTAAACAGCAGGAGCATCGAGTCATTGTTTTCTACTGTTTTTAACGGTTCGATATTCTCTAAAATTTTCTGATTCTCGCTAGCTGCCAACACCCCAGGATTACTAGCATTAGCAACCTCAATTACCACTTCTCCTGCTTCTGTAAACTTAATAGCATTGTTGATCAAATTAGTGAGTATTTGCCGCAACCGCGCTGCATCACCTTTAATTTGCAGCGGCACGTCGCTGTCAATCAGTGCCACCACTTCTATACCTTTTTCTTGCGCGGGAGTTGCCAACAAATCCAGCACTTCATTCACACAGATGCTGAGGTTAAATTCGATTGTTTCTAACCGCATTTCTCCTGCTTCCAGTTTGGAGAGATCCAGAATATCGTTAATAATGGAGAGTAAATTTTGGCCGCTGAGTTTCAGCGTCTGCACAAAGTCAATCTGTTCGGGAGTAAGATTCGTTTTCAGCAGCAAATCAGTCATCCCCATCACTCCATTCATCGGAGTACGGATTTCGTGACTCATATTTGCTAAAAATAGCGACTTCATTCGAGACGCTTCTAGGGCTGCTTCTCGGGCCTGCTGCGCTTGTTCAAAAAGAGTAGATTGCTGAATGGCGATCGCCAACTGCACGCTCAACCTTCCCAGCAAATCCATCTCAGAATCAGTCCAAACACGCGGAGCGCTGCACTGATGGGCAATCAGCAATCCCCACAACCGATTTTGGCTCGTTTCCAAACTTCTTCCCGGCAGTTCACTTCGAGTTTCCGGCGAATATTCGGCTGCCAAACCCTGACTTTCATCGCCTATAAAAATTGGTACAACTACATTAGCCCTTACCTGCAAACTAGCAAGTAAATCTCGGTGTTCCTCGCTCAAATTGGCAGTATAAATATCTGCCATTGCTTGAATTGTTTCTGCACTGTACAGCCATACATAACTTTCCCCAAAGGAGGTTCTTTGAACTTTTCTTCCCAGCAGGGGCATCCAATCATCCCCTACAGATTCCACAACCACAATCGCTGTTTCCTCGGAATCAAAACGATAAATTACCGTGCGGTCAGTTGCCAGCAACTGCCGCACTTCTTGTACAGCAGTGCTCAGAGTTTGAGTGAGGTTGAGAGACTGCCGGACTCGCTGGGCGATCGCCGAAACTAGCCGTTCTTGTTCTGCTTGTTCCTGCAGCATTCTCTCAGCTTGCTTGCGTTCGGTGACATCGCGAATTACCGCAGCAAAGCACAGCGGTTCGGTGGTTTGAGGGTGCTTGACCAGAAAAGCATTCATCGCAACATCAATGGGTTGTCCGGTGGCCAGGTGCTGCATTTGACCTTCTCCTTGCCACTGGCCATGACTGATAATTGTTGGTAAAATCTCTTGACTGAATTTCTCTTGAAAATAGGGCCCAATATAATCCCAGATCTCCGTATAAAGCACTGCCGAAAGATTCTCTACACCCACCAGTTTTCGTCCGGCTTCGTTGACAAACAGCGTTTGGCCTTTTAGAGTAGCCATACCGATAAAATCGCTGCTGTTTTCAATCAGCGACACAAATTTTTGCCGTTCTTCTTCTCCTTTTTTCCGTTCGGTAATGTCGCGCTTGACGCAGACGTGACAAATTACATCATTGGCGTTGTTAATCACAGAGTATGCCGCAACGTCGATCGCCAGCGTCTGGCCTTTTTTAGTGCAGTTAGTAATTTCGCCCCGAAAACTTCCAGTTTTCGCTAAACTTTGAGCAATTGCCGAAAAGCGCTCCCCCGCAACCAGCGGCGAAGCTTCTGCATCTAATTCCGCGTCTGTGTATCCTAGAAGCGTTTGGTGAGCAAGATTTTGTTCGAGGAAAAACCCGTCAGCATCAATAATGACGATCGCATCGTTGGAATTTAAAAATATTTCTCGGTAAAGTTTTAATTTTTCCTCAGCTCGCTTACGTTCGCTGATGTCCCTTTTGACATTTACGTAGCAAACTACATCCCCAGCATCATTTAAAACCGCAAAAGCCGAAACCTCCACCTCAACTGTTCCTTCTTCCACAGCCTTAATACAGGTCATTTCGCCTCGATAACTCCCTGTTTCTGCCAAGCTTTGCATTACCGAGGCAAATACCTGTTCTCCCATGTGATTTGCCGGGGTTTTCCCCCACAATTTCGATGTACTGTAACCCAGCAAAGCCGTGTGAGCTTGATTTGTTTCTAAGTAATAGCCTTGGGCGTCTAAGATCGCGATCGCATCGTTGGATTTCAAAAAGATTTGTTGATAAAGTTGCAGCTTCAGTTCAGCTTGTTTCCGGGCGCTAATATCCGTGAACAAGCCGTAGTAAACTATCTCTCCCGATGGTTGGAATTCTGGCTGGGAAGCTCCTTGCACCCATTTAAGTTTTCCCGACGGAGTGACAATTCTTCCTTCCCACCGCCAAGGCTGCAAATTTTCAGCAGAAAGCGTCACCGAGTTGAGAAAATCATCTCGATCTTCGGAATGAATCATGTCAACAATTACATTAAAATTCTGCTGAGCAGCCTCTGGTTCTATTTCATACAATTCTCGGCAGCCCGCGCTCACAAACGAGAAGGCCATCGAGCCGTCTGGATTCAAATCAATTTGATATACCGTACCGGGTACGCTAGCAGTAATTTTTTGCAGTTTGGCTTGGCTTTGATTCCTGGCTTCATCTGTGGCCTGCAATTGACCAATCTCTCTAGAAAAACCTAAAACCCCAAATATATTACCCTCTGCATCGCACAGTGGCACTTTTTGCGTGTCAAAGATGTGCTGTTTGCCACCTTCAAAGACGATCGCCTGGTAGGGATTGCGAACCTTCTCCCCCGCCAGCACAGCTCGATCTTCCTCGCGGATGCCCCTAATTTGGCCGTTGCGATCGCCAAATACTAATTCGGCTGAAAACCCTAATTCAATATCATCTTTGCCGATAATTTCCTCAACATTTTCCCCCAAATATTCAGCAAAACTTTGATTGACAAAAATGTATCTAAAATTTCTATCTTTCGCAAAAACTCTGTCCGGGGCCTCGTCGATTACAGCCCGCAACAATAGTTCTTGACTTTCCGAATCCAGAGCAAAATTATTTTGAAGTTTATCCTTGACCCGGCTCGTTTTAACTGCTAAAATATTTAACTGTTTGGCACAAATTTGAGCGACTGTGTGGAGCAAACAAAGGTGTTCCAAATTAAAAGCAGTTGCCTGCTCTGCACCAATGAAAAATACTCCCAACAATTCTTCACTTTCATCCGGGTTGGCTGGTGCCATCAAGACCGACTGAAACTCAGCAATTGGTGGCGGAGCGATGTTGTGCGCCCAGTCCCGATTGCCAGCGAGCCATTCAGCGCGAGCTGCCTGCAAGCGCCCTTCAATTTCTGCTTTGGCGCTAGCAGTTAAGGGCTGTAAGTGTTGCAGGTATAGTCGATCGTCCGGTGGCGTCAAAATTGCGATCGCCGCGCCAGCAATCAGGCGATCGAGATATGCCAGACACGCAGACCAAATTTCATCAGCACTGAGAGCGGCTTGAACTTTTGCAGTAAGTTCATTGAGAACTTGCAGTTCCAAGGTACGCTGGCGGACTTTTGCTTTGAGGCTGGCGGCTAGGATTTGCATAGTGCTCACCACACTGGTTTGCTTATATTATAATAATTATTGATTTTCAAATTTTTGTAAACAATCATTTTAAAATATATCCGACGAAAAGACAACGGTTTTATATTGAAATTACCTTCAACCGATAAAAAAAGCGTGCGATCGGGAGCAAAGCGGCACCGCAAAGGATCTGCTTGGCTCCCGCAGCGAGATTAGACGGCGAAATTATCCCATTAAAATCACATTATCGATGACGTGGATGACGCCATTGTCTGCTTCGATATCCGCAGCGACAACTGTAGCATTTTTCACCTCAAAGCCGTCAGAACAATCAATTTTAATCGGCGAACCTTCCAAGGAAGTAACAAAACCGAGTTTTGCCAAATCAGCTTTCATAAACTTCCCCGATACGACGTGAAACATCAAAATCCTCGTCAGTTGGGGAACGTTCTGCACTAGGGTTGTGATAGTTCCCGGCGGCAATTTCGCAAAAGCATCGTCAGTGGGTGCAAAGACAGTAAAAGGGCCCGGACTTTTGAGCGCGTCTACTAAATTAGCTACTTGCACGGCTGTTACGAGGGTTTGGAACGAACCCGCACCTACGGCAATATCAACAATATCAGGCATTTTGTTTTACCTCATCTGGGAAAAAAGTTCTATTAAGTATCGTAAACTGATGCGGGCAACAATACCTACTGTCTTTTTTGAAAAATTGGTAATTCTTTTGTAGTGAGGACTTCAATCCTCAGATTTTTGATTAGGACTTCACTCCTCACTACAAACCTAATAATATAGGACTTACATATGGGGGTTCCGAAACCTGGTTTTTTACGAAAATACTTTCTTAAAACCCGCAGATTAGGTCAAAAGCCCAGTTTCGAGGATTCGGAGTGCGTAAGTCCTGTAATAGTTATTTTACCCGATATAATATTACTAACGCCTTGGCAATTTAACGGCGCGGTGCTTTTAAATTGCTACATGACTGCTGGCGCTTGTGATACCAAAACCTCTGTTTCTAAATCTGCTACTTCAGCATTGAGGTTTTCTCCCTTGTGAATGCTAAAACTGCCGTACAAAATTGAAATTTCAAAAATGTCTGTAGTAATCACCGCCGGCTTGCGGTGTTCCGGCTCCCCCAAAGAAATTCCGAAGACTTCAGCTTCCAGTTCGCCAACTGCCTCTTCATCGTGTACAGTCCAACTGATATCGCGACAGTCTTTGAATACCAGCATATAAGGCAATCTTTCTTCTGGATTGTAGACGCATTCAATTAATACTTCGTTTCCCCATAAAGATAGGTTGATTTTTGTGATTAAAGATGTAAAACCACCCAATCCCAGCAAGTTATAGTCATCCTTCCAATCACTCATTTAATTTTTCTCCCGTATTGTGAGTACCTGGAATTAAATTACCAAATTCGTCTCTCGTCCGCAATAAATTACCATCTCTATCGAGACGGAAACCTTTGTTGATATTTCTTCCATCTGAGCCATATTTGGGTGCAGGCGTTCTAATCACTTCACCGTTAGGACGGAGCATTACTGTTGACTTATCAAAAAATTTATATCCAACATAACCATCTCTAGTAGTTCTGATTTCTGCACCCAATCCGCGCAAAAACTCATTAACTTCTTGACGAGTCATCCCGGTTAAGTCTCCAAATTCCGATGCAATTCCATTTCCTCCAACTCCCTGACCCGGCACACAAGTCTCCTCACCAACCATTGCCTTTCCTAGTTTAGCACATTACCTTTTGCAAGGTAGCTACGCAATACACTTGTGATACCAAAACCTCTGTTTATCAACTCATTCCCAATTCTTTTATCTAAAATCTCACAGCTCAAATCGAAATTACTAAACGACTGCTTGCGCTTGTGATACCAAAACCTCTGTTTCTAAATCTTCAGAATTTAATTTTTCTCCCTTGTGAATGCTAAAACTGCCGTACAAAATTGAAATTTCAAAAATGTCAGTATGAATTAAAGCTGCTTTCCGGTGCGCGTCTTCACCCAAATGAAAACCAATCAAATCAGCTTCAGGATCTTTGACATCTTCAGGATGGAACACCTCCCAACTGATGTCTCGGCAGTCATGAAATACTATGTTATAAGGCAATCGATCGCCTGTAGGATCGTAAATACATTCAAATAAGATTTCATTCCCCCACAAAGACACATTGACATTTGTGATGAGGGATGTAAGTCCACCTAAATTAAGCAAGTTGTAGTCATCGGGCATATTAATTACTCACTTTTTCTCCTGTATTATGCGTCCCAGGAATCTTATTGCCAAATTCATCGCGTGTTTTGACCAAGCTGCCATCTTTGTCAAGACGCAAACCTTTGTTTATTTTTCTGCCATCTGAACCGTATGTGGGAGCTGGGGTGCGTACAACTTCACCATCAGGACGGATATTGACTCGCGAACGATCGGCAAATTCGTATTCAAGATAACCCCCTCCAGTAGTTCTGATTTCTGCACCCAGCCCGCGCAAAAAGTCATCGACTTCTTGACGAGTCATTCCGGTTAAGTCTCCAAATTCCGATGCAATTCCATTGCCTCCAACTCCCTGACTCGGCACGCGAGTATCCTCACAAACCATTGCCTTTTCTAGTTTAGCACAGTTGGAGAAGGGGAGGAAGCAGAAATTCCCAATGACCAATAATCAATAAAAAAAATAGGGGCGCAGTGTGACCCCTATTAATCAACTAACTAAACTGGCAAACAATTATTGACCACCGATTTGCACTTTCACCACGCGGTTCTTTTCTGCTTCCGCTTTGGGCAAATTCAGGTGCAAAACTCCATTTTTGTACTCAGCTTCTACGCTGTCATTTTGAACCCGTGCGGGTAGGGGAATCACCCGGCGGAACGAACCGTAGCGGAACTCAGAGCGAGTCATGCCTTTATCTTCACTCTTAGTTTCCAGACGGCGTTCGCCACTAATAGCAACAGCTTCTGCGGTTACTTGTACGTCCAAATCCTTAGCTTCCATGCCCGGAATTTCTAACTTAAGGTGGATCGCTTCGGGAGTTTCATCGAGTTCGGCGGGGGGTACAAAAGCAACACCGTTAGATGCGCGATCGGTTGCCGGTGTCAAGCTATCAAACAACCGATTCATTTCTCGCTGCAAGGAGTCCATTTCCCGCAAAGGTTCCCAACGAATAAGTGCCATAACTAATACCTCGACTATCTGAAGTTTTTAGGGGTTGAGAAACACTTGACTCAACTTGTATTTAATATATTCCAGCGCCCGAAACTGGGGGAGTCGGTTTTCCGCAAAAAGAGCGATCGCATTTCCGAACATTCGCGATCGGTATTGTAAAATCATCCCAGGTACGGGTATCCGATCCAACCCGAACCCAGCAATTTTAGATTTTAGATTCGATCGAGGAATTCCCATCTAAAATCTAAAATCGAAGCTTCGATTAACTCCACCGCGAATGCTGATAAGAAGCGTAGGTATCAAACAAAGCACCCACCAAACTAAAAGTTAGGCCGATCACGAAAAAACCCTGGAGGGGACAGCCACTGCCGAAAGTAGCTAAGAACTGCAAAATCAGGTCTTCTCCAGAACGACCAACTCCTTGGAGAGCAGGCACGAAGCCAATCAGCGAAAAGCTAGTCAATCCCCCGCCGATTAACAATAAGGGGGCGACAAAGCTCAACAGGCTGGTCAGCAGTACAGAGCGAAGAAAATTGGGAAAAATGCTCATAAGAGTCAGTAAATTCAGCTAAACTGCCGAAAGGTACAAGCAAACAAAACTTGTCCTTTTCTACGATAGGCAGCGATCGCCCTCAGTGGCCAGTTCTGTCAGAAATCTTAAATGTTATAGAAAAAACTTGTTTAAGATTTGTAGATAAATTTCATTTTTGGCAGTTGTTCTATACTCGAAACCCCCTTGAGCACCACTACATCTTCCAGCCTCAGTTTGTGGAGTCAGCGGTTGCTGGCAGCAGCTTTATTGGGCGGCCAAGTCATGCTGCACTTGCTGAAGGGCAAAATTCACCGCCGCAACACCATCGACCAAATGGCAGCAGTCGGCCCGGAATCTCTGCTGATTGCTTTGCTGACTGCGGGTTTTGTCGGCATGGTATTTACTATTCAGGTAGCGAGGGAGTTTATTAACCTCGGTGCCGGCAATGTCGTCGGCGGCGTTTTGGCTTTGTCTTTGACTCGCGAACTCGGCCCCGTCTTAACAGCCGTAATCGTGACGGGACGGGTAGGTTCGGCTTTTGCAGCGGAAATCGGCACAATGCAGGTAACAGAGCAGATAGATGCCCTGCTGATGCTCAGAACAGACCCGATCGACTATTTGGTAATTCCCCGCGTCCTGGCTTGCTGCTTGATGCTGCCAATTTTAACCATCATGTGTCTCGTCACGGGCATCCTCGGCGGATTGCTGATTGCTACGACGATGTACGGCATCTCTCAAAGCGTGTTTTTAGAATCAGTCCGCAATTTCCTGAGTCTGTGGGATATTTGCAGCGCGGCAATTAAGGCTGTTGTGTTCGGTGGTTTGATTGCTGTAATCGGCACTAGCTGGGGTTTGACAACCACCGGCGGGGCAAAAGGCGTCGGTCAATCGACTACTACGGCGGTGGTGACGGCTTTACTGGCTATTTTTATTTTTAACTTTTTGATGACATGGCTGATGTTTCAGGGGACGGGCTCTAGCGTACTCAAAGGCTTGTAAGCTAGGAAACGGATAAAATATGAATAATTGGCAACATTAGTTTACTACCCTTGATTTAAACCCGTGACTACAACAGCCTCTTCGACTGCGCCCACAAATACGATCGAACTCGCCCCGAGTTATGCGATTCCCCTAGTCCTGGTACTGGCGGGCCTACCCCTGCTGTTCGTGCAGAAGTGGGCCTGTTTGCCACTTTCGCTGTTCGGCTTGTTTCTGATGTACCAAGCCGCCACCATCCGGCTACAATTTACCCCAACAGATTTGGACATTTATCGATCGTCCAACTTAATCCGCCGCTTTCCTTACCGAGAATGGCAAAATTGGCGGATATTTTGGCCCGCTGTGCCGATTTTGTTCTATTTCAAAGAAATTAACAGCATTCACTTTCTGCCGGTTCTGTTCGATCGTAAAATGCTACAGACCTGCTTAGAACAGCGCTGTCCCCGTCAAGACTAAAAAAGTTGTTAATTTTTAATTTTTAACTTTTCTGTGCCCCACGCCGAACAAAATTTCCCATGAATTCAGACGAATCTCCAACCCAAGAACCGCAACCACAACCAGCCGCCCCAAGCGGTGACGGCGAAGTCGATTTACCCGTGAATGAGACGGAGTACGAAGTTCTATCTCAAACACGAGATTTGTGGATCGACGAAAATGAGCTGCCCGCCCAACTCCCGGCAGAAACAGACCCGCCGCTGGACGAGGAAGATGCCGAAATCGCCCAATTCGTGGACGAAGCAGGCGCACTCGCCCAAATTGGACCCAACACCGACGAGGCCGAATCACAAAGTCCGATCGCTCAAATCGAGCCTCCAAGAGACTCCCAGCCAACAGCAAGCGAAGAAACGGTAACGCACATCCCAGAAAATGTTACCGAACAGTTGGCCCTGAGAGTCAAAGAATTGCAGCAGCAAGAACAAGCTTTGACTGAAAAAATTGCCGCCTTGGAAGCCGACAAAGCCAATGCTATAGAAGCGTTGGGCCAGGCTCAAGCCTCGATCGGGCGTTTGGTACAAGACGGCTTGATTCAACTAGATCAGCGCAAACAAGCGCTACAAATCGAAGTAGAAAAACTAGAACGCCGGCGCGATCGAATTCAGAAGGAAATGCGAACCACTTTTGCCGGCGTTTCCCAAGATTTAGCAATTCGAGTCCAGGGTTTCAAAGACTATCTAGTAGGCAGTTTGCAGGATTTGGCCGCCACCGCCGAACTCTTAGATTTGACGCCACCGGCGCAAGAGACACCACAGCGAACTGCTGCTGAAGAGTCTCAATCCTCAGCACCGGTAAATCCCAAATTTGCCGAACAGGGATTTCAAGAACAAGCCAAACAAATTCGCCGCACCCTCGACCAATATCGAACTCTCCCCGACTACTACGGCCCGCCTTGGCAACTCCGCCGCACTTTTGAACCCATCCACGCGGAACGAGTTTCTAACTGGTTTTTCACTCAAGGAGGAAGGGGTGCTTTGCGGACTATGGGTTCGCGCTTGCAAAATATCTTGATTACTTCGACAATTATTTCTGTACTCAGAAGCGTCTACGGTGGACGGGTGCGGACTTTGGTGCTCGCGAATAGTCCCGAACGTTTGGGAGAGTGGCGCCGGGGTTTGCAGGACTGTTTGGGCATTACTCGCAGCGATTTTGGCCCGGAAAGGGGAATTATTATGTTTGAGTCTGCGGAGGCTTTGGCTCAAAAAGCCGATCGACTGGTTAAAGATGGCAAATTGCCACTAATTGTCATTGATGAAACTGAGGATTTAATTAGTTTGTCAATCCTGCAATTTCCGCTATGGTTAGCCTTTGCTGCCGATCCGCAAACTTTGACGACTGCTAAGGATTTTTGAGCAAGTCCGGGCGAATATAATTCGCTGCTATACAAACTTTCGTCCGCCTGCGTGGACTGAAGAAACTCAGAGGGAAATTGACCGGAATTGGTTGTTCCTTCTTCTTCCTTCTTCCTTCTTCCTTCTTCCTTCTTCCTTCTGCTGTACACGAAATCTCAAATTAAAAAATGGCTAGCTGGATAATTTTAAATGGCACATTGCTAATAGCAGCTTATCTGCTGGGATCGATTCCTACTGGGTACGCCTTGGGGAAATGGATGCTAGGAATTGATATTCGAGAGGTTGGTTCGGGTTCGACGGGTGCGACTAACGTACTGAGGACTTTGGGCAAAGGGCCGGGGTTGGGGGTGTTGCTGGTTGATGTGTTGAAGGGGGTAAGTGCGATCGTCCTAATTCGCTACATTTACTCTCTCACTTTTACCAGCCAGCTAGCAACCGCAGCAGGTTTAGAAAATACTGCAACTGTCATCCCTTGGATGGCAACTTGGGCGGGTTTCTCTGCTGTTTTGGGGCACAGCAAATCAATCTGGCTGGGGTTTACCGGCGGTAAATCTGTGGCTACGAGTTTGGGAGTTTTGCTGGGTTTGTACTGGCCTGTTGGTTTGGGAACTTTCGGAATTTTCGGGATAGTATTTGCGGTATCGCGAATTGTCTCTTTAAGTTCGATTATCGGGGCAATTAGCGTTGCTGGATTGATGTTTGTTTTAAATCAGCCGCTGGCTTATGTATTGTTTGGAATTGCTGGTGGCGTATTTGTAATTGTGCGGCATCGGAGTAACATTCAGCGTATTCTGAATGGTACTGAACCGAGGATTGGAGAGAAATTGGAAACAGCAGCTAGCGATCGATAATTAGTCCCATTTTATCCCCAATCTTCGATAAATAAACCCACAATTTCCTGTAACTTAGCTCGGTCAAATTCGGCTTTTGTAGGATGTGTTGCAACGCATCCTCAAGCTCAGAATCCCTGAACTGAGATAATGCTGTTTTGGAGTTCACTAGGCGTTACACTATCAACAAAACCTATTAAATCTCCTGAATTCCTGACTCTGATGAGCGTCCCTGAAGTCTCAACAGTTACAGGAATTAAGTAATCTTCTGAGACAGTGAGTTTCGCAGCTTCTGAAAAATCAAAATCTTCTAACAGCAACACATCTGTCAAGTTCTCCAAAACTACATCGTTAACAGTCAAACCGTCTGTTAATCCAATCCGATCTAAACCGACTCGGAAATCTCTAAAGTAATCGGCATTTTTGATATCAGTAACTCCTGACTCTAGTTGCAGGACGTATAAATTACTTCCACTGGTTTTAGGCGAATAACCACCATCTTTCACATTTGAAAAATAGTCTCGACCCAAGCCTCCAATCAGAGTGTCATTCCCGTTACCGCTGTATAAAATATCATTTCCTCTACCTCCCCATAAAATATCATCTCCTGCGTTAGCGAGAATCCAATCTGCATCTTGACCACCGATCAAACTGTCATTTCCCTCGCCTCCCCATAGGTCATCTTTCCCTCTTCCCCCAAATAAAGAATCGTTGCCAGGATCTCCTATTAGCGAATCTTCTCCGTCATTGCCAAATATTAAATCATTAGTTATCCCGCCGTATACTGTATCCTCACCTCCCAACATCCAAACTCCCGAAGGGAAATCAGCCGTATCTTGGAACAGTAAATCAGCGTATTCGGATGTATTGTCACCAATTAATCGAGGCACTCCTGATGGATCTGTTTGTAAAGCCATAAAATATTTGGTTCCTAATATCTCAGATGCCAAGATTATAAAATAAGCCACTCTCAAAGTCAATTCATATATTCATAACTTTGAGTTCATAAAAGTCATAACTTTGAGTTCATAAAAGTCATATTTGTGGTACGCTCGACACCAACGAGTGCAGCGAGTTAAGGGCATGGAACAGTTTAGGTGTCTGAATCCAGGGGATATTCTGCGCGATCGCTACCGAATTATCGCTCAATTAGGTGAGGGAGGGTTTGCTAAAACCTATACGGCTAACGACGCTTTGGGCAGCCCCGAAAATCCCTTGTGCGTCGTCAAGGAAATTCCGCCTCCTGAATCTAACGATCCGCGACTGTTGGAGGAAGCACAGCACCAATTTGAAAAAGAAGCTAAAACCCTGAAGTATCTCGATAAGTGTCCGCAGATTCCCAAGTTAATCGATCGCTTTCAAGAACAGGGAAAATTTTACTTAATTCAAGAATACATCGAAGGAAATCCGCTCAACAAAGAACTCGCATCTCTCAGGCAGTTTCAGGAGTCAGAAGTTATTGACTTATTGCAAGATATTTTGTCAGTTTTAGCTTTCGTCCACGATCGAGGTATTATTCACCGCGATCTGAAACCGTCAAACTTAATCCGGCGCCAACTTGACGGCAAAATTGTTTTAATTGATTTTGGGGCGGTAAAAGCGATCGGCACTTTGGCGATCGAGAACGGTCAAATAACTCAAACTCGCGCGGTTGGTACAGACGGTTATATGCCAGCCGAACAGTGGAAAAATCAACCAAGATTTAACAGCGATATCTATGCTGCAGGAATCATCGGCATTCAAGCGATCGCAGGTTTAGATATTCAAGACTTTTTTAATGATAAAAAAACTGGGGAACTCGTCTGGCACTACTCAACTGACGATCGCCCGATGGTACAAATTAGCGACAAGCTGAAAAAAGTTTTAAATAAGATGGTGCGCTACCACTTTAACGATCGCTATCAATCCGCTGCTGAAGTGTTGCAGGATTTGCGTGAAGCGAAGCTATCCCGTAGGGAATCCCTAACAGCGTTGCACTCACCTGCGCCCGCTTCAAAACAACCTCTGCTGCCGAAGCCTCCACCCCAATGGCAAGATACATTGAGAGTCTGCTTGCCGATCGCGATCGCAGGATTCCTGGGGCTAGCAGCATTTTTAATACACAAAATTTTCACACCTCAAACTTGTCCTTTAATCCAGGGAGATGCTGTGAGTTGCGGCGAGGAAATCCTCATCAAAACATCTGCTTCTCGATTCAAACAAAGGGGGGTAAAGGATTTTTTTAAGGGAAATCATCAATCAGCTTTTAAGTTCTTAAAACACTCGTGGAACGAAGAAGAACGCAAAGATCCAGAAACTTTAATTTACATGAATAATGCCCTTTTGAAGGCCCAAAAAGCTGATTACTACACCCTGGCAGTTGCCGTTCCTATCAGCAACACCGAAGGAGGTACTGTCAATTCTGATTTGGCTAGAGAAATGTTGCGCGGCATTGCCCAGGCCCAAACAGAAGTCAACCTAGGACTGTTTAATTCCGATCGCAATAACGACTTTCCCGGTCAAGGTTTTTTAGCAGGGAAAGCCCTTAATGGCAAGGGTATTAGAGTCATTATCGCTGACGATGCCAACCTCAAAACAGAGGCACAAGCTAGGGCTTCTTCACTCGTCAAGCAAACCGAGATTTTGGGGGTGGTCGGTCACTATACGAGCGAGATGACTGTGTATGCAGTCGATATTTATGACAAAAATCACTTAGTCTTAATTTCGCCTGGGACTACAACGGAACAATTAACAGAACAACGTCGGAAGTTTTTCTTTCGCACTGTCCCTACACATCAAATTACTTCTGAAAACTTCAAGAACTATCTGATTGAAAACGCAGGTTCCAAAAAAGCGGCGGGTTTCTACTGTCCTGAGATTCAAGCTACTTCTTCATTGTGGGAAGAATTCAGAAAACAGTTTAGACAAGCAGGAGGAACTATTTTAAGCATCACTGAATACGATGTGTGTAAGAAAAATTTCAACGTTGAACTAGCATTACAAGAAGTCGAACGAAGCGAGAAAACAGCGATGGTTTTAAGTACGAGTCATGTCCCGGATGCAATCAAAAATGCTATGGCACTTATTAAAGCCAATGGCGATCGCAATTGGGTAGTGGGAACCGGGGGAATTTACAGCCAGAAAACCTTAGAAACTGCCTCCCAGTTACAGTCTTTTGAGAAACTGGTGACATCATCCTCTTGGCATCCCTTAGCTGCTCCCAACCCCACATTTGCCGAAAATGCTCGAAAGCTTTGGGGAGGAAACGTCAACCACCGTACAGCTTTAACCTACGATGCAACTCGGACGCTAATTACAGCAATAGAAAGCCAACCGCAACCCAGCCGCGAAGGGATGCAGAAAACTATTGCGAGTCCGAATTTTAGCGCCAAAGGAGCAACCGGAACTATTGAGTTTGATGCGAAGGGCGATCGCCAAAATTTTCAACCGGATTTAGTGCATATTGTCAAGTGTCGAAAAGAACAGTTCGGTGTAGCTTTTGTTCCCGTCAAATATCGGACGGCAAAAGCGGCAGGTTTAAAGTGCGATTGAACTCATTTGTGATAGTTTCTGTGCGTTATTCCTGACTTATTTACCTAATTCTTGAGAACGCAAACAAGCTGCTTTCACGGCTTCGATTAGCGCAGAACGGAAGCCGCTACTCTCTAATTTAGCAATTCCCGCAATAGTTGTACCGCCGGGACTCGTAACTTGATCTTTCAATTGTGCCGGGTGCATTCCCGTTTCTTGCATTAGCTTCGCTGTACCGAATACTGTTTGTAAAGCTAATTGAGAGGCGATCGCCCGTGGCAAACCTGCACAAACTCCGCCATCTGTCAAGGCCTCAATCAAAATTGCTACATAACCAGGCCCGGAACCCGAAAGCCCAGTCACCGCATCCAGCATACTCTCAGGTACTTCTACCACTTCTCCCACGGCCTGAAAGATGCGCTTTACTAATTCTAAATCAGCCGGTTGAACAAGTTTTCCCGGAGCGATCGCGCTCATTCCCGCCCCTACCGTTGCCGGAGTATTCGGCATCACCCGCAGCACTCCCCGCCCCGGAAAAGCTGGTTCGAGCTTGCTCAGTGGCACTCCTGCCAAAATCGACACTACCAGCGCTTGTGGCTGGGAATTAGCCGTTTCTCCATTATTTCCCTGTTTGCGATCGGCCGCCACCGCCAACTCCAAAGCTACCGTATCAAAAACTTGGGGTTTAATTGCCAAAAACAGCACTTCCGTAGCGGCAGCAACTTCTAGATTGCTGGCTGTTGTTCCAATCCCGTATTTCTCAGTCAAAAAATCGCGGCGCTTTACCCCAGGCTCGCTCACCAATATTTCTGAAGGCAAATAAACTTTTTCTGCTATTAAGCGGGATAAGAGAGCTTCTCCCATTACCCCGCCGCCGATCGTACCAAATTTTATGTTTGTCATTAGTCAGTTATTAGTTAGTTGTTATTAGTTAGTTATTATTAGTTATTTGTTATTAGTTATTTTTCAATAGCCAACTGCCAACTGCCAACTGCCAACCGTCAACTGCCAACAGTCAACAGTCAACAGTCAACAGTCAACACTCAACAGACTACTGAGCGACTGGAGCTTGTTCTGCCGGCCACACTGTTGGTGCAGGAGCCGCAGGACGAGGGCGTCCTTGAGCAGGAGGCACTTCGTGAACCACGCCAGACTGAGTTCTCACCTGCACGCAGCTAGGCGTAAACAAGAAAATACTTTCGCCAATTCGCTCTTGATGACCGTCAAGGGCATAAGTACCGCCCGCCACAAAGTCCACGGCTCTTTGCGCTTGGTCTGGGTCCATCACCGTCAGGTTCAAAACCACAGACTTGCGTTCCTTAAGGGCTCGAATTGCTGCCGGCATCTCTTCAAAAGTGCGCGGCTCCATTACTACTACTTCCGAAATCCCGTTCATAGCTCCAGGCATTCCAATCACGTTATTCATTACTGACCCTACTCCGCCGGTTGGTGCAACGACATCCATACCTGTCGATCCTACTACTGACCGCTCTCGCATTCTACGATTTTGACGACGTTCTTCCTCTGCTGCTGCGACGGCAGCGGGGTTCGGTTCAGGCGCTTGGTAGAAGTTCTGATAGCGCTCCCCTTCCGTTTCGTCGTAAACGTCATCGTACTCAGGCTCATTGTTGATGCCTACAAAATCTCGCAGTTTAGAAAAAATATTCATGATTCACGCTCCTTCACGACTTGGCTGCCCCGACTATACTCGCGTTGCGCGTTAGTCGCGGGTAGCTGACTATTCTATATTTAACCCAAATTGTCTTTATCAGAAGATTTCAATTATTTATCCCCTCCTAGAGCCAAATAAGGTTTGTCCTAGCCGTACCATAGTAGCACCTGCTTGAATTGCCAAATGATAATCTCCCGACATCCCCATCGAGAGCTGCTGCATTTGAATGCAGGGCAAATTTTGGTGCTGGATTTTCTGTGCTAGTTCGCGAGTGCTGTTAAATAATTCGAGGATTTGCGAGTCATCTAATCCCAGCGGAGGAATTGTCATCAAACCTTGAATTTTGATATGCTGACATTTGTTGAGTTCTGGAAGGTCGGCCAGCAGTTCTGGAACGCTCCAGCCGTATTTGTCCGGGTCGGGCAACATTTTGACTTGCAGGCACACTTGGGGAGAGCATGACATTTCCCCTGCCAAGCGCGAAAGTCGCTGAGCGAGTTTGAAATTGTCGAGAGAGTGAATCCACTGGAAATGCTCTAGGGCCTTGGCGGCTTTGTTGGCTTGCAAGTGGCCGATCAAGTGCCAGTTGATATCCGGTAAATCTTGCAGTTGGCTTTGTTTTTCGGCAGCCTCTTGAACCTTACTCTCACCAAAATCCCGGATACCGGCATCGTATGCTTCGCGGATAGCATCAGTCGGTACCTGTTTGGTAACGGCAATTAACCGCACTGATTCGGGCAAGTGTTGGCGAATGCTGTGAATTCGAGAGGCAATGGTCATGGTTGCTCAACGCTCTTGACTGGAGGGAAGGAAAATTAATACTGTTACCAGTTACCAAATTACTGATTTTCGTTATTGAAATGTGCGCTGGTGAATGGTCTGCAATTGGTCGTACTCCTGATATTGACCGCTGCGACGCAGGGTTCGCAGGCGAATTTCGACCATGAGGCGAGCGTCGGAGCGGCTGATTGGTTCAAATCTCAGCCCGCCAGGGCCGTTTGTCACCAAAAAAAACAGGCGTTGGGCGTATAGGGTGGTAAATAATTCTTGGCTGTCTTCAACCTGGGATACCCTGAAGAGGAGGCCAAAGTTTGGATGATTCAGGTAAGTTTCGGTAGTCATTCACACTCACAATCTATCAATTTTAGATTAAAGATTTCGATTTTAGATTTTAGTTTCGTTCGATCGCCCGACGGCGTTGTTTGACGGCGGGCTACAAAGGGCGATGGCCGTAGCCGTGCAATAGTCTCCGTCGTGGCTGAGGCTCAATTGCCACTGGCAACTTCCCCAAACAGAGGCTTTTGCTGCTGCGGTTCCGTGCAGTTGCACATTGGGAGCACCGTTTTCAGAGCGCCGAATTTCCACATCTGCATACCGTATTCCCCGCCATCCCGTGCCTAGAGCTTTGACAACGGCTTCTTTTGCTGCCCAACGCCCCGCTAGCTGGTTGCAGGAAACTCGATTCATTTTACCTTTAATGCTGCTGTGTTGAGAATTTAGTTGCCCGCAATCCCTTTGTTCGGCGGGCGTGTAAACTTTTTCGAGGAAGCGATCGCCAAAACGGTCTAATGTGGCTTGAATGCGCGGAACATATACGATATCTGTCCCAAGATAGATGTTCAAGGTCTTGGTTCTCTAAATATTTATCTCCATTACTTTAGCAGGACTGTCGCGCACCAGACAAAACTTACTCAAATGTCGGCCCGTCCTCCCAACCCCGCTTGAATCCAAGGCTGTTTCATTCTCTTGTAGGGTCAATCCCTCGTGAAGAACCCCGATATCTGAAACTAGAATCAGTTCTTCCCCATTCTTCAATCTCAAATCTAATCAATCAATCAATGAATCTAAAATCTAAAATCTAAAATCTAAAATCTCAACTGTCCCAACCCCAAACGAAGCGGGCGCTCCACAGGACTATCAAGCAGCCGAGGGCGATCCAGTCTCGGATTTTCAATTGCAACTGGTGCCATTCTACACGGTGTCGATCGGGACTGGTGAAGCCACGAACTTTCATGGCGCTCGCTATTTGTTCAGCTCGCAGGAGCAAGTTTTCTAACAGCCGCTCAGCTATCATCAACCACACTTGAGCAGCGCTGCGAAATCCGAGTTTTTTCCAGTTTATCGCTCTGGTTCTGACCGATCGCACTAAATTTTGTATTTCTTCCAATACTAGGGGAATGAATCGCAAAGATAAAGTTAATGTTAAGGCTATTTCGGTGATAGGCCAGTTCAAGCGGCGCAGAGGCTGCATTAAGTTTTCAAGGGCGGCGGTGATTTCTTCGCTGGCTGTGGTGAGGAGGTAGAGGTTGGTGCTGTAAATTACTGTGAAAAATAGGGTGCTGACGTTGATAGCTAAATCTAGGGATTTGCGGGTGATTTTAATCGGGCCTTGTTTGAATACAACGTAACGGTAGTTTGTGGGTTGGGGGAGTTGATTTGGGCTTTGGGCTTTGGGATTGGGGATTGGGGAGTTTGAGCCTAAGTTAAAAGGTTTGTACCAGGGTTTTGGTTGGGGCGGGGGTGGAAGGGTTGCGGGCTGTTGGGAAAAGGTTAATTCGTCGGCGGGGATGCGGGGCTGGTGTTCTGCGGGGAGTCCGTCGGGGGCGATCGCGCTGAGGCAAAATACGAATAGACAGAATAGCAGCAGCAGTCCCATTTGCTGTTTCCACACGCGCAAGGGAATTGCTGCTGTTAGTGTCAGTACGATTAACATTCCTACTAGCATCAACCGCCAGATAGGATTGGCGAGTATTGGTGCAATCAGAAATGTCATCAACCAGGCTAGTTTAACGCGGGAGTCTAGCCTGTGCAGCCAGGTTACGGGTTGTTCTAGGTATAGTCCTATGGGGAGCGATCGAAGTAAGTCCATCTTGCGATTTTAGATTTTAGATTTTAGATTTTAGATTTTTTGATTAATTGATTGATTGGGGATTTTTTGATTGATTGAGATTTTTTTGATTGATTGGGGATTTATTGATTGATTGGGGATTTTGGTGGGATTTGAGATTTTTTTTTATTTACGATTTGCTGTTGGGTTTTTAGCAACTAAAGTTTTGATGGAGGCCACTGTCATCGCTAAAATTTCATTCGTTCCTGACATGATACTCCTCAAATTAGTGACCTCTAATAATTTAGCTTCAACTATCAGCTCCATCCAGTAAAGACATTCATCTGCTTCTTCTTCCACGATTCTGAGTTGGGCAATTAAGTCTGCTGTTTATCTAGCGCGACAAGCTGCCCGATAGTTAGCCCCTACAGCAGTTCCTGAACGAATTAACTGCTTGTCAATTACCTCATAAACGGTATTTTTTGGGAGTGAACTTACTAGCTTAATAACTCTTAATGCTAGAGCCTTCGTTCTTTGTTTAAACTCTTGTTCGTTCATCCGATATTTAGATTTTAGATTAAAAATTTGGCTGTTATTGGCAATCAATTATATCATCTAACAGCATCTTCTCTTCAATCTAAAATCCAAAATCTAAAATCTAAAATTACTTGACCCGCAGTGCTCTGTTGGTTGTGCTCATTTCGGTGGCACGAACTTTTTTGCCTCTCCACAGTAGCCGCATTGGTGTACCAGTAAAGCCTAGATGTTTGCGGAATTGGCTTTCCATGTAGCGGCGGTAATTTTCGGTAAAGCGTTTGGGATCGTTGACAAATAGGGCGATTGTCGGTGGCTGCGATCGCACTTGAGTACCGTAATAGATTTTGCCTTGTTTTCCTTGGCGGGTAACTGGGGCTGAGTGCCAGGTTGTGGCTTCTTCTATGACTTCGTTAATGACGGCGGTAGGGACGCGACGTTTGTGTTCGTCGGAGGCTTTGTCTACTAATTCAATGATTTTTTCAACTCGCTGTCCACTCATGGCGCTAACAAAAATCATTTCTGCCCAGTCGAGGAAATAAAGTCGGGTTCTTACTTCTCTTTCGTACTCGTATATGGTGTCGGACTCTTTTTCTACGGCATCCCATTTGTTGACGACTATGATGCAGGCTCGACCTTCTTGGCTGATGCGATCGGCTAATTTTTGGTCTTGATCTGTAACACCGTCTATTGCGTCAATTACTAACAGTATGACGTTGGCGCGGCGGATGGCTTTGAAAGCGCGGTTGATGCCGAAAAATTCTGCGCCGTATTCGACGTTTTTCTTTTTGCGGATTCCGGCTGTGTCGATCAGGCGGTAGGTTTTACCGTTCCGTTCTACTAAGGTGTCGATCGCGTCGCGGGTTGTGCCGGAAATCGGGCTGACTATGGCGCGGTTTTCTCCGAGAAATGCGTTTAACAAACTCGATTTACCGACGTTGGGACGACCGATAATTGCTACTTTAATTTCCTCAACTTCTGGTAATACTTCCGTGGGAAGGTAAGTTATTAATTTGTCTAGCAATTCGCCGGTGCCGTTGCCATGAATGCCGGAAACTGGGAAAGGTTCTCCGAGTCCCAATTGCCAAAAGTCGGCTGCTTGGGTGAGTCCTGTATTTTCCGATTCGCATTTGTTGACGGCGAGAATAACCGGAACTTTTTGCAGTCTCAGCCAAGATGCGATCGATTCGTCGCCGCCGGTGAGCCCGGTTTTTCCGTCAACTACGAAAATGGCTGCGCTGGCTTCTGCGAGGGCCGCCATTGCTTGTTCGCGAATTAAAGGCAAAAATTCTGTTTCGTCGTCGAATACTAGCCCGCCGGTGTCTACGACTTGATATTCCCGATCGCCCCAGTATGCTGGTCTGTAAGTGCGATCGCGGGTGATTCCTGGTTCGTCGTGGACGATCGCGTCTTGGGTGTTGGCTAAACGGTTGACGAGCGTCGATTTGCCTACATTGGGGCGTCCAATAATAGCAACTATAGGTAGAGACATAAAAGTAGCAGCAATGAGGCTGCGCCGTAATTTTGAGCTTTAGTCTTGTATTGTAAGCTAATCTGACGAGATTTTTATAGATTGAGGCTGTGTTTCTGTCTTTTCATGCTGTAGGCGGTGTTTTACCGATCGCCCGTTTAAACATCGAACCCTAAAAAATAGCCACAGCCTATGGATCTGCATTCCCAGCCCCACTCTGAGAATTAGAAATAAAACTTAAATAACTCAACAAATCATCTCATCTGTGGTAATTCTTTGATGATTATGAAGGTAGATATAGGATTTTAGCGATCGGCTATTATTGAAAATAAGCAGAAATTTAGTTTTTGACCAAAGCTTAAAACAGCAGCTTAAAAATGGAAACTAAATTTCCCTCAAAGCTCAAAACATTAGGTGGTAATATGGCTGTTCTGCAACTAGAAGACGGTAGAACATATACGGACATCCGGGCGATCGCCAGTCAACTGGCAGTTTTAAATATTGAGATCGATTCCCTGCCCCCAAACGAAAATCCGGCGTTTCAAGAACTGCTCGTTCAAGACATTCTCAATGTTACAGAAAAACAGCAGATTCTCGCAGCATATAATAGCGAGTTTGAACAGTTTAAGCGCGCCAGCGGATATCGGTGGTGCGACTTAAAAGTGCTGCATCCAGGTTCGCAGCAGATTTACGCGCTGATGACTCAAAGCCATCGCACTCATACCCACACAGATGCAGAAGTTCTTCACATTTTAGCTGGGGAATGCGTTTTTGGGTTTGTGTATTCTAACGGCTCTCAGGTACAATTAATGCTGCAAGCTGAAGAATACATTAAAGTGCCTGCCAATACCGAACATTGGTTTTATCTCACTCCGTCGCTGTACTTGAAAGCCTTGCAGTATTACACCACTGCTCAAGGCTGGGTACCTCAGTATACTAACAGGAAACTAAAAATTAAAAACTAAATGTAGGGTGCGCTTCAGCGCACCTTCCTCTATCAAAATAGCCGAGTGAAAGGGCGACTCTAGAAACAAAGTCTCTCTCTAAAATACGAGGATTAAATATTCTCTACTTCATTAGGTGCGGCCATTTCAATTTCTTCGCAACGCTGCAAAAGCGCTTCTATTTCCTGAGCTAAAAAAATTACTTCTGGCCACGAAGAACCGTTGATTAAATCTTGAGCGTGAGCTAATTTGTTTCTCAATGCTTCTGCTGACTTTAAAAAACGCTCCCCGTAGCGTTTGGATTTGAGCCCCAGCCGCTCGACTATTTCAGCAGAAGTCAGGATTAAATCTCGCTTGTCGCAGAATTGCAGGTAATCGATTAAGTCAATTGCTTCATTTCTGGATCGCCCCAATTCCCAAAGGTGTTTTGCGGCTAAAATGCGATCGCCCTTAAGCAATTTTTGCCAAGAATCTTGGGGAAAGTAAATCCGCACAATCCGCAATAAATTCATTTCCAGAAGCGTCACCAATCCAAACAGCAGCATCCGCACTGGTGCTTTTTGCAAATCGCCGCAGGTAACGATCCCGTTGATCCTGTTGCTTTCTAATACAAATAACCTCGGTTTTTCTCGCAGCAGTGGCAGCAATTCCATCAAAGGAGTCGAAGCGGCAATTAATTGTGAAGGGTGAAAAATTTGCTGGTAGTCACTGCACTTACCTGTCATTAAGTGCGATCGTTCTACATAGCCGCAAACCGTGCCATTTTCTTCAATACCGAGCACGTCAAAATCGCGGGTCTCCATCCACGATCGCAATTTGGCTGCGTCTTCGCAAGCGGGGACAGCTTTCAGCGGTTCCGCGAGGTATTTAACTGTAATGCTGTCTTTGAATAAATCCCGCAAGTCGGCGGAACTAGACTTTAAATGTTTCATCTCATGTCCGGTAATTTCATGGATCGTTGCTGCAAGTAGAGACGCGGCATTACCGTGGGGAGCATCTCGGTTTTGTAAAAAGCATTTTTTAGGAGTGCGAGCGGCACGATCGCACACCGACAGTAAAAGCAAAACTGAGATGCTCCCTTACCGTGTCCCTACAGATTTCATGATATTACTTACTGGCTAATTCCGGGCAATAATGGTTGGCGGCAAGGGTGGTAATAATATCGGCATCGGCGAGAAAACTTTCTTTGGCAGTTGGATTTTCGATACTGACAGCTTGCCCGATCGCCCTTAATTTAAACTCCGGCAGAGAAACTCCCGATTTTGCTTCCGCACACATTCTTTTAGCTGTGGCAATTTTTTGACCGGGGGCCCTTCGGATTGCTTGCAGTAAATTATCCGTTGCTTCGGGAGAGTAGCTTTTTGCTAAGCGTTTGTAGTCTTCGAGAAATTTTCCATCGTTTCCTGTCAGCTTAATGTCGGATTCTTGGGGCGAACACAACAAATTTAAGTTAATTACTTCTCCTACTGAATTGACAAGAAAACATCCTTCGCGTTCTTGGGCGATCGCGCTTTGGTTGCTGGGTACAAATTGTATAATAACGGCAGAAATAACAGCAGTTAAACGCGAGTAATTTAGCATGGTAATTATGTAATATATTGGGATTTTTTAACCGCCGAATGCGGAGCAATATGGGGTTCTTGAGTTAGAGCGTCTCCGGTAAATTAACCGAAATAATTGTAGGGACGGGTTTCACCAACAATCTATACTTATAACTAAAAATATACATAAACCCGCCCTCCAAGCTGTCGGCAATTCAACAAAAATAATATCAGACGAACATTTCGTTGTCTAGGGAAGTTTTCATTAACAGCAAACATCCCCCTTGTGTGAGGGGCGAATGTCTGGAACCGGGAACCGATCGAATGTAGTCGCCTTGATGGCAAACTTCCCCTTCTACAATTAAGTCTCCTTCTAATACAAGCACTTCCTCCGAGGCAGCGTGTCGGTGCATGGGAAATGTTACTCCAGGTTCTAGTCGCATCAAGCAGGTAATTTCGCGCTTTTTTTTGTCAATGTAAAGCTTGCCGAACGAAACTCCCGGAACTCCATAAGATTTCCATTTGACATCGTGCGATCGCACTATTAAAGATGGAGCATTGTTCTCCGTTGGGGAGGTAACAATGGGCTTTAAATTGACTGATTTTGCTGGGGTTGGCGGCAGTTCGGCTATGCGCTGTAACAGGCGGTTTTTGAGGTCGGGTGCGACGGGAACTGGGGGGGCTGTGTAGGCGATCGCGGCAATTGTTGATTCCAAAGCAGCTAATTCACTTGTAAGTTCTGCGGACTCTTTCAATTTCTCTGCAAATGCGCCGCGTTCTGACTCGTCGAGGGTATCGAGAGCTTGAAGGGCTGCAAGGATTTTATATTCCTCGTCTGGCATCATTTCCATCTGTTTTCCGCCATTGATTGTAATTCAGCCTAGGTTGATTTTAAACTTGAAATTGGTCTGCTACCCTCGCACTCAAGATGGATGATTCGAGATGCCATAATTTTAGATTGATGTTAAACAACTTAAATTGGGTTTTTTGACAATCTAAAATTCTTCGCTCAAAGCTTGACGCAATTTAGAAATACCCAATCGAATTCTGGTTTTGATTGTACCTGTCGGGATACCAGTTTTAGCCGCGATCGCCGCGCAAGTCAATCCTTGGTAGTAAGCGAGTTCGATCGCCTGTTGCTGTTCCTTTGGCAGTTTTTCTAAGGCCGCTTTGACTTGTTCGCGGCGTTCTTTAAACATGGCATCTTCCATCGGTTCTGCAACGCTAGAGATGGGTACTTTAGCCTCTTCCAGACAAGCTTCAGCAGCCCGGACTGTTCGCTGCACAGCTCGGAGCCGATCGAGAGAACGACTGCGGGTAAGCATGAACAACCAGGTATCTGCTCGACTGCGAGAAGGATCGTAAGTTGCTGCTTTTTGCCAAATTTGGGAAAAAACATCGAGTACCACTTCTTCAGCTTCTTCTACCGAACCCAGGATTTTGTAAGCGAGAGCGTAGCTTGGGCGACCGTAGCGATCGTAAAGTTTAGCTAATGCCGTTTGGTCTTTCCGGGCAATCTGCACTAAAAGCAGCGATTCATCGCCTGACTTCTGGCCTGTCATCTCAGTGTACCGAAAATTTTTGTTTTGACTGCACAGATCCAAAATTAAAAATTCGGCGTATATCCCTACAGAACATAATTGTAAGTTTGAAGTTGGGGTACAAACTGGAGTATGCCTTTTTAGGCTAATTTTGTCGTGCTTTGAATTGTAAAAATCCCAAGTCATCTGGAATTTTACCACCTAATTAGTGATTTTTTTGAGACTTAGCAATCCGCTTTATGCAGAACGAAAAAATCCCTGAGCGTGAAGAGTCAAAACCGCGCCCTTCACTCGTTCCCAATCTCTGTCTGCTCGATCCCAATAAGAGCCTGGGAACCCCTATAAGCGAGGCTCTGGCTCCACTCGATCGAGGGAAGCCGTGTCTCCAAGCAGGTATTCCCAAGAATAGTCCGGGAACGAGTAAATCCTTAATTACCCACTTTTTTACATAAATTTGTCGGGCAGCACAGATCCAAAATTGCCAAACCTTCGTATACCACCAATAGGAGAAGGCTCAGCAATAGCGCAAAAGCCCGACAGGTTGACAGATTGCAACCTGTTGCTACAAAAGTAAAACCCGCGAATGCGGGTTATTTACCATTGATTTGTGCAAAAATTTCATTGAAATAAAGGTGCTAACTGTGAAGCTCACAAAAAAAATTCGCCGAACCATACTAGCTATTGAAGTAGCTCTAATTGCTCTATTAACTCCAGGGATAATTGTCGCTTCTGACCACGACGACGGCGAAGTAGATATCAAAGGTCGCGCGGTCAATTTAACTGACCTGTATGTATATCGCGAAAAAGACCAAAACTCCGGGGCAGCAGACGGGGATTTAGTATTTACCATGAATTCTAATCCCAGGTCTGTAGCTCGCTATCAATATTATTTCAGCACTACAGCCCTCTACCAATTTCACATCACACAAGTAGGTGACGTGAATTCTACACCTACTGGACGCTCTGATATTATCTTGCGGTTTGCCTTCAGTCCGCCTAACAATCAAGGTATGCAAGCGGTAGCTGTAACTGTTGTTCGCGGCGGCTCGGAGACTGTTGCTAAGACTACAGTTAACGGCGGGCTAATTGCCACAACTCCGCTGAATTCTAATGCTGTTTTGAATACAGTACCTGTGGGCGGTTCTAACTTGACTGTATTTGCGGGTTTACGCGAAGACCCGTTTTTCTTTGATGTGGAACAATTTTTCCGAGTTCGCGCCGCAGCTTTGGGAACAGGGCCGCGCACTGCTTTTAAAGAACCGAATCAAGCGATTGACTTTACTAAAGGTTACAACGTCAATACAATTGCTGTCCGCATTCCGAAAGCATTTTTGCAAGCAGGAAGTGGGGCGAATACTTTTGATGTTTGGTCAACTGTTTCTATCAGAGACGGAGCTGGCGGTTTTAAACAATTCGAGCGTTTGGCAAGACCTGCAATTAATGAGGGTTTGATAGTTACTCCCGCTTATCTGGAAGCATTCAATAATATTCCTCCGAGATCGGATTTGAGCGCTGCTGCTGCTCCGGTGCGGCAGGAAGCTGTTGCTACTCTGAATGCTGTGGATCTTTTGGACGGTCGGGATAATGTCGATCCAAATGCGATCGCCGGAGCTTTCTTACCCGATGTCATGCGGATCGATACCACAAAAACCAGCGGCTACGCTAGCGCTACAAATGCTCAAGGAAGCTTGATCGGAGGTCGTATGCTGATGGACGACGTTATTGATATCACTCTGGGAGCTTTGGTGGGTTCTCCGGTTGGCGATAACGTTTCTTATAACGGAACTCCGGGAAATCCGGCTCAGGGACACAAACCTTTAGAACCGACTTTTCCTTATTTGGCTTTGCCTAATTAGTTATTAGTCATTAGTCATCTGTCATTAGTCAGGGTTTACTGACTAATGACAGATGTAAAATCCTTTTTTTAACCGCAGATGGACGCTGATTAACGCGGATGTATGAAAACTAAAAGTAAACTGGAAATAAAATCGGATATTTTATCGTGGTGGCTACTGATAGTAGTTCCTTTAGTTGGGATGGTAGTAGTGAATTTACCGCCTAATGTGCGTTTTATTTTAGATGATTTTTCTAACCAAGGTTCGGCAAATCTCGATGCTAATTACCGCTATCATTTCTCGGAAAGTTTGAGAAATAATCCCAATCAAAAGGAAGCTATTCAGCAAGAGATTGCTTTTTATCAGCAGCGGTTGGCTGTTGATTCCCGCAGCGGTTTGAACCGGGCGGCGCTGGCGGGATCTTATTTAAAAATGGCTCGCGCAACAGGGGAGGGAGGTTGGTTTTTATTGGCGGAACAGGCTGCTCAAAGGTCGATCGCCGATTTGCCTTTTGACAACCAAGGTGCGCTGTTAGTTTTAGCTCGAATTGCTGAGGCGAGACACGATTTTGCTACTGCTTTGCGATTGGCTAAACAGGTGGGTTCTGACAATGAAGATGCGATCGCCCTTTCAGTTACATCTCACTTAGCGATGGGAAAAGTGAGCGAGGCAAATGCAGCCGCAGAAGCCTTAGTTAACCGGATTCCTAACTTGGGTTCTCTCACTTTGAGAGCTTTAGTGAGAGAGTCTCAGGGCCGAGATGCTGAGGTTTTGCAGGATTACCGGCAAGCAATGGCGGCGGAGGAACCGGGAGAGGTTGCTGGTTCGGCGCGGGCCCGATCGCTCTTGGGTCGATTTTACGCGCGTCGCGGGCAGTTTGTGCAGGCGAAAGCGCTGTTTTTGGAGGCGCTGCGGTTGGTGCCGCGATACCCGCTGGCGCTGATTTATTTGGCGGATTTGGAGACGCGGCAGGGCAATTATCGGGAGGCGGAAGGCTATTACAGCAAGGTTTCTGCGTATTCTGGCCCGGTTGAGACTGTGTTCGATCGCATTGTCGATCGCGGTATGGCGAGAGTTAAAGAGTTCGAGGGAGATGCGATCGAATCCCGGCGACTTCGCGACAAAGCAGAAGCTGGGCTGCGACAGGAACAGGCTTCTGGGGGTTTTGGCCACCGCAGGGATTTGGCAAGTTTGCTGCTGGAAAAAGGTCGATCGCAGGATGTGACGGAAGCGCTGGCGTTAATGCAGGAGGAGGTGAAAATTCGGCGGGATGCTGTCACGCTGGATACTTTAGCCTGGGCGTTTTCGAGTGCTGGGGAATGGCAAAAGGCCGATCGAGTGATGGCCGAAATAATGCGATCGGGGATTCGGGATGCGGGGATGTTTTACCGGGCTGGTGCGATCGCCCGGACTTTAGGTAAGGATGCTGAATCTCGCGCTTATTTTCAAAAGTCCAAGGAAATTGACCCGAGTTTTGACGATCGATCTCGCCAAGCATTGGGTTTGGGAAGTTATGAATTTTGAGATTAGCTAATAGCAGTCATTCGGCCAAGTTCGCCATTTCGTCAATCCGCCAGAGGTTGAAACCCCTAGCTAAAAGCTTAAGTCCTCTTGCATAGGACTGAAATGCACAATTGTTAAATTTGATTAGCTATTCAGTCGGTTTTAACTGAGATCTTGCACCATTCTCAATAAGCCCTTGCATTCTGTACCAAAATGTGAAATAAAGGGCGTATAAACAATC
>NZ_JAUBVF010000083.1:0-21979 GCF_036705685.1 Microcoleus sp. AT3-A2 | reverse complement strand
ATTCATTTTTTTATGGTCACAATCAAGTATTGCATATAATTGTATCATAGTCTTGATAATGATTTAGGATTGCTATACGAGGGCTTGGAATTCCGGAGTTTTGCGATCGCGGTAATGCGGCAAAGTCACTGTCAATTCGGCGCGAATTCGCCCCGGATTCCGGCCCAAGACTACAACTCTATCGGCTAAAATTACCGCTTCCTCAATTCCGTGAGTTACGATTAACACCGCTTTAGTAGGAATCTTCTTTTCCAGCCACAAATCTAATAACTCAAACCGCAAGTTTTCTGCCGTCAGCACATCTAAAGCTGAAAACGGTTCATCCATGCAAAGCAATTCGGGTTCCACCGCCAAAGCTCTAGCAAATCCCACCCGCTGTCGCATCCCGCCGGAAAGTTCTTTCGGATAAGCATTTTCAAATCCGTCTAAACCTATAATGTCAATCATACGCAAGGCTTTTTGTCGCCGCAGTTCGGGCAATTCTCCTTTAGCTTTTAAGCCTAATTCTACATTTTCTAGTACCGTCAGCCAGGGATAAAGGGCAAAGTTTTGAAATACAATTGCCACTCCAGGATTTAAGCCGACTAAAGGACGATTGTGGTAGAGAACTTGACCGTCTGTGGGCGGAATAAGTCCGGCAATCATCCGCATTAATGTTGATTTTCCCGAACCGGAAGGACCGAGCAAAGCTACTATTTCGCCCGATCGCAAATCTAAATTAATTGGCTCTAAAATAGAGATTTTTTGACCGTTGGGCTGCGAGTAAGCTTTGCTAACGCCTTCTAAGGTAATAAGGCACTCTGTTGGTGTTTTAACTACCACAACTAAACCTCCTCGCTTGTTGTTTAACTTTACTCTGTAGTCATTACTCTGTAGTCATTAGTCTGTAGTCGTTAATGAAAAAGTGTGGAAAACTAACAACTGATAAAAGATAATTGATATCAGTTTTGTCAAATAATACAACTGTAAGCCCGTGATCCAAACCAGGATGCAGTCACTCATTCCCAATCGAAAATCCAAAATGGTATGGCTGCCGAGTATTCGGTCAATTTTCTGTGACAGACGATCGCTTTTTCACCAGCAACAAGACTGGAAAAGCAGCGATTTGGAGCGCAACTAAAAATATAACCAGCCAAGTAATTGAGCGATCGTAAAAAATTATCATCGCCCAACTGCCCAGAAATCACGATCAGCGATAGCCTGTGTTAAATATCCCATAGGCCGAACCTCTTTTGTCTGCAGGCACGAGTCGAGCTACGGCTGCTTTCAAAATCGATTCCTGGACTCCCATACCTATACCCCATAAAGTCATTCCTAGCAATCCCCCCTGCCCATCTCTGAACAATACCAAGGGGGCAAACAGTGAAGAAAAAATCACTGCAAACATCATCGCCCAAATGCCGAGGCGATCGAACTTGCCTTTCAAAAATCAGGGCTGCGATCGCCTCACTCCCCATCAGCCAAGGGTAAAATATAGGAATCTAGCTATCAAATGTGATCGCGCTTCTGTGGAAGTCAGTCGATTGGAGATTTCAGACTTCGGTGTGAGCGCGAGCGTCGAAGGATTTGAGATTTTAGATTTACTCCACAGATGAATCTGGGATCTGGAAAAAGAGTCTAAAATTTTTATCTCTCCACCACAGGAGCCGGGGCTTATATCCGTTTTTGCGTCTCGTCAAAGGCAATGAAGGGAAAATCCCATAGCCAGCCCCAATCAACCCTAAAATATCTAAAGAAACCCTAAACAGCCCCGGCAGCCCTTTTTTGATTTCTAAGGCTCCTGCTTCAAAATCGCGCGGATTAAGATAAATTTGCTGAAGAACCAACAGAACCATACCAATCCTCGCATCATTTGTCAATTTCTTACTCCCCCCCGCGGGTTCGGGGAGAGTTGGGGTGGAGTGGGGTAAAAAATTTACGACTCCTGCAAGGATTTCTATATCAGCCCCAAAAAAGCTGGCACAGCCAAAACCGCAAAGCCGACTCGATTACCCAATTGCTTTACCCTGCGATCGGCTACCATGAATAACGACGCTGGCGATCGCTATTGGATACCGTGCAGTTGCTCGGCGTCCGACTCGATTAACCGCGAAATGTTAACTATGTAAATCCTTTCTTCTTCATCGTCACGGGTTATACACACAAAGAAATTTTGGGTAAGAATTGGTTTGACAACTTATTACCTTGCTATAGTCAACAATTAATTAAAACTGTCCATATCACCTGTGAGCAGTGATAGTGAATCCCCTCCCTCCAGCTATGGTTCCTGTTCAAACTGCCAATCTGTTGGGCTAGGATGTAGAGTCTCAGATCACATCAAGTAACGGGGAACAGGCCAGAGGGAACAAGGAACAGGAAAACCATTTTATGTAGGAATGGAGTTCACAAGGTGCATCTGAATAGTATAGAATTATAACACACCTAATCGGACATTACAAGGTGCGTGTTGTCGGATCAAAATTCTCTGCAATCTTAATTTATTACGGAATGTTTAAACTTGTATCTTTTCCTTAACCGTTTGATATTCTTTACCAAATCTTTATTGTTTTTTTCTAGAGTTTTGTTATGGTTGCTTGAAGCGAGCTTACAGCACTTTGCAACAAGAGTGAAATACCCCTTAGTTAAAAAAATAGGTCTTTATGACACACTCCCCCTGCTGCTCGAATCAAATGCTGCGTCACGTTTGCGCTCACAAAATCTACTGGTTTTGTCGCCAATGTTGGCAAACAATACCTATTCACAATCTGAACAGATGTGGCTCATCGCTCTCTCCAAATCTAGTGAAAGGGCTAGAGGTTAAGGAATAGCTGAATTATTAATACAAAAAATTTAATATCTCAAATTATGGGGTATATCGCTAACTACTTTTCGGCTCACCACTTAGTTTTCTTGCATGATTAAATTGCCCAAGTATAGCCCAAAAATTGAAGACAGCTCTATTCATCTATTGCTTAATTTATGGTAATCCCTCGACGCGAAGTAATTATAAGTTTAGGCCAAACACCACTTAAACGAGTGCTACCTCTTTTGCTTGGTTTGGTGGCTTCTCTTGCTGTTTTATTTACGTGGCAACAGCTAACCATCAACGGACAAATTCACATCGAGCAGTTAATTCAGCAGGAAGCCAATGCGATTCAGTCACAACTGACCGAAGGATTATCCATTCGGGTGCTGACACTTCGGCAAATGGCGAATCGCTGGCAAGCCAATGGGGGTACACCAAAGGCTCTTTGGGAAGCGGATGCTGAGGCTTATGTAAAGGATTTCTACGGTTATCAGGCGATCGCATTAGTCGATCCATCATTTAAAGTGCGATGGGTTGTGCCACTGGCAGGGAATGAGGCAGCGCAAAACCTCGATTATAATCGGGAAATGCGTCGCAAAATTACTTTGCAAGTAGCTCGTGATTTGCGTCAACCTATGTTAACTCGCAATGTTTCACTCGTTCAAGGGGGTCAAGGATTTCTAGCAACTTTTCCTTTATTTGTAGGGGAGCGGTTTGATGGATTTATTGTCGGAATTTTTAAGTTTAAAACTCTATTTGACAGTATTTTAAAAGTGCCATCTGGGTACAATGTGGCTATATATGATGACACTAACTTAATCTACGGTCAAGAGCTTTTGTCTCAATATTTACCGCTTAAAACATTTGTAATAAGAGCCTATAGTGCCGAGTGGCGAGTAGATATTTATCCAAATTTAGATTTAGTAAAAGAGGGTAAATTTTATTTACCAACAGTTGTGTTGATTGGGGGCTTAATTTTAGTTTGGCTGCTGATGTTGGTCGTGTATCTCGCACAAGTTAGTTATCGCGAAGTCGATAAATTCAAAAAAGCCAATCGCCAGTTGCAATGGGAAATTCACCAGCGACAACAGGCAGAAATTGCGATCGCCCGACTAGCTGCGATCGTTGAATCTTCGGAAGATGCCATTATCAGCAAAGATTTAGAGGGTGTAGTTACAAGTTGGAATGTAGGAGCAGAAACAATTTTTGGCTATACAGCGGCCGAAATAGTAGGGCAATCAGGCAGAAAACTGATTCCCGCAGACTATCGAAATGAGGAAAACGAAATTCTCACCAAAATCCAGCGAGGAGAACGCATCGAACACTACGATACAAAGAGGTTAAGAAAAGATGGAACATTAATCGATGTCTCGATGAGTGTCTCCCCCATTGAAGACGAAACAGGGAATATAATTGGAGCCTCAAAGATTTCCCGGAATATTGCTGACCGCAAACAAGCAGAAGCAGCACTACGTCAAAGTGAAGAACGTTGGGAACTGTCTGTACGCGGGAATAATGACGGTATTTGGGATTGGAATGTTCAAACCAACGAGATATTCTTGTCTAGTCGCTGGAAGGAAATGCTAGGCTATGAAGACCATGAAATCCAAAACTTTGTAGACGAATGGGCTAATCTGATACATCCCGATGATTTGGGATGGGTGATGCAAGCCATTCAAGATCATTTTGCCAAGAAAACTCCTTTCTATATCACAGAACATCGCCTTCGCTGCAAAGATGGTTCCTACAAATGGATTTTGGATCGCGGTCAGGCACTGTGGGATGATGCAGGTAACGTAATTCGGATGGCTGGCTCTCACACCGACATTACGGAGCGCAAGCAAGCTGAAGTTATTTTACAGGTAAGCGAAGCCAGATATCGGCAATTGATCGATAACTTAAATGCGGGTTTTGTGATTCATGCGACAGATACCAGCATCCAATTATGTAATGAAAAAGCCTGTGAATTACTCGGGCTTTCAATGGATCAAATGCTGGGAAAAACTGCCATATCTCCGACCTGGCATTTTGTGCGGGAAGATGGCAGCGTTATGCCCCTAGAGGAATATCCGGTAAATCAGGTTTTATCCAGTGGAAGTTCACTCAAAAATTATGTTTTAGGAATTAAAAAAGAAATTGATAGTTGTGTTTGGGTATTAGTTAATGCCTACCCGGAGTTCGATCAAAACGGTAAAATCATACAAGTTGTAGTCACGTTTATTGATGTTAGTAAACGAAAGAAAGTAGAGCAGGACATCCAAAACACTCGCAATTTCTTACAAGCACTGCTGGATAATTTACCGGTGGCGGTTTTTGTTAAGGATGCACAGCCTAAACGATTTGGCGTATTTCAGTTTTGGAATAAAACCAGCGAACGGTTATTTGGCATTTCAGCCGAACAAGCGATCGGTAAAAGTGGCTATGATTTTTTCCCAACCGAACAGGCTATCTTTTTTGACAAAAAGGATAGAGAAGCCTTTGAGAAAGGTAAAACTGAGGATATTCTCGAAGAAGTCATTGAAAGTCATTGTCTGGGAAAACGTTGGCTGCATACGGTGAAGATTCCCATTTACGACGAGCAGCATCAGCCCCAGTACCTACTTTGTTTTTCTGAAGATATCACCGATCGCAAACACGCAGAAGCAGAGCTTAGAGAAATGAGTGAGGTGATGAAAAATGCGCTGTCCGGCATTTCCAAAATAGACACTCAAGGACGTTACCTCTATGTCAATAAAGCATATTCTGACGTGACAGGCTATCAGCCAGAAGAAATGATCGGGATGTCCTGGGAAAAAACCGTAGATCCCGATGAGTTGAAAAAACAGGTTGCAGCCTATGGGCTGATGGTGCAAGAGGGCAGAGTTGAAGTTGAAACCAGAGGGATTCGTAAAGACGGTTCGGTTTTTTATAAGCAATTGGTGATGATTTCAACTTACGACGAACAGCAGCAATTTATGGGGCATTACTGCTTCATGAAAGATATTAGCGATCGCAAAAAAGCCGAACTTGCACTAGAACAGGAACTCCTGCGGAGTAAAACCTTCTTCAACACTTCACTGGACGGTGTTGTGGTCATGGATTCGGTCGGAAATGTTGTCGAAGCTAGTCCCAGTTTTGCTCAAATGCTGGGCTACACCCTAGAAGAAACCCTGAATCTGAGTGTGTTTGATTGGGATGCTGAATGGAGGAGGGAAGAACTACAACTTATGCTCCAGAGAGAGGAGGTTATTCCGCTCTTTGAAACGCAACATCGCCGCAAGGATGGTTCTGTATATGACGTGGAAATTAGCTGGAACCGGGTGGAATTAGAAGATGAGATGATGAACTTCTGTATCTGCCGGGATATTAGCGATCGCAAACGCAACGAAGCGGAACGCCAACAAGCAGAACAGGCACTCCGAGAGAGTGAAACTCGCTTCCAAGCCTTCATGAATCACAGCCCTGCCCCTGCCTGGATTACCGATGAAAATGGTGTAATGCTCTATGCCAGCCAGACTTATCTCAATACCTTCGATCTACCCACTGACAATGTGATTGGAAAATCCATTTTTGAACTTTACCCCGCCGCCTTCGCCCAACAATTTCTAGACAATATCCAAACGGTTGCTCAAACCAACGAGCTAATTGAAACGATTGAGATTGCCTCCCGTCGAGATGGAACCCTGGCTGAGTTTCTGGTTTACAAATTTCTCATCCCCGACTTATCTGGGCAAATGCTAGTAGGTGGTGTGGCGATCGATGTGACACGACAACATCAAGCGGAAACCGCTTTACAACTGAGTGAAGAACGCTTAATGCTGGCACTAGAAGCTTCTGGAGATGGACTATGGGATTGGAAAATTGAAACTGGACAAGTTTACATTAATTCCTACTACCAGGAGATGCTGGGCTACAAGCCCGGTGAGTTGGTGATGGATGTGAACATCTGGGAACAGATGATTCACCCTGATGATCAATTATGGGTTTTTGAGGCTCTCAATAGTAACTTGCAAGATAGCTCTCTCAAATATGCCTTTGACTATCGTGTGCGTTGCCAGTCAGGTGAGTGGAAGTGGATCGCTAACTACGGGAAAGTCGTTGCCTACGATGAAGATGGTAAGCCTTTACGGATGATTGGAACGCACAAAGACATCAGCGATCGCAAACAAAAAGAACTGGCACTGCAGCACGCAATGGAAGCCGCAGAAGCAGCGAACTTGGCAAAAAGTACCTTCCTAGCCAATATGAGCCACGAATTACGCACTCCCCTCAACGTGATTCTAGGATTTGCTCAGGTGATGACCCATGACTCCTCCCTAACTCCCAACCAAAAAGAAGACTTGCAAACAATTCGTCGCAGTGGCGATCACCTCTTGAGTTTGATTAACGATGTGCTGGATCTCTCGAAAATTGAATCGGGACACTACACAGTTGAACAAAGCGGATTGGACTTAATTGCGCTGCTGCATTCCCTCCGAAATATGTTGGCGGAACGAGCAAGTTCTAAAGGACTTGACCTTTGTTTCGAGATTGCGCCAGAAGTTCCCCAATTTATGCTGGTCGATGCTCAAAAACTGCGCCAGGTTTTGCTCAATCTGGTGAGTAATGCCATCAAATTTACCGATCGGGGAAGCATTACTTTGCAAGTCAGCATTCAGGCTTCTGGTACAGGGGCATTAACCACAACTCGGCCGATTCTCCAGTTTGTAGTCGCTGACACAGGTGTAGGGATTGCATCGGTCGAACTCGATACCATCTTCGATGCGTTTGTGCAAGCTCAAGCTGGGAAGCGATCGATCGGCGGTACGGGGCTAGGTCTAACCATTAGTCGCAAATTGTTGGAACTCATGGGCGGAAAAATTTCTGTTAGCAGCACTCTGGGACAGGGGAGTACCTTCACATTTACCCTTCCCGTCAGCCCCATCAGTGGAGTTAATGTTACACCCGAAGAGAATAATCGCCTCGTGATTGGGCTGGCTCCCTGTCAAGGGGATCATCGCATTTTGGTGGTTGATGATCAAGCAGAAAATCGCTTGCTAATGGTCAGATTACTGACACAATTAGGATTAGAGGTAAAAGAAGCTACCAACGGACAGCAAGCGGTGCAGATTTGGCAACAATGGCAACCCGACCTAACCTGGATGGACATTCGGATGCCCGTGTTAGATGGATACGAGGCTACGAAGCAAATTCGGGCAATGGAAGACGGACAGAACAGTATCATTATTGCACTTACGGCCCAGGCTTCCCAGAGCGATCGCGCCCTCGCCTTAGCTGCTGGCTGCAACGACTACATCAGCAAGCCCTTCCGGGAACAGACCCTATTTCTTAAGATGGCGGAATACCTAGGTTTAGAGTATGTATATCAGGAAGAGGAAACAGAAAAAGGGGAACGGGGAACAGATTGTTTTCCTTCTTATTTCTGTTCTGTTGCCTCTTCCGTTTCAGATTCCCTCGATCCAATGCTTCTGGCGACATTACCAAAAGTATGGGTGGTTGAGTTGGAAGATGCTGCTTTATGTGGGGATGATGTTGCGATCGTTGAACTGGTAGCTCAACTTTCCTCAGAACTCACTCAATTCGGTACTCATCTGACGGAACTCGCCAACCAGTATCAATTTGAGAAAATCATTAATCTAATTCGAGGTAATTTCCCAAGTGAAATTCCTCCATTGGATTTATAAGCTGTTGTGCAGTTAAATGTTTGATTAGGACTAGGAAATTAGGAACAGCCAACAAGAATTAAATTTAATTCTTGGTAACTTTTGAAAAAAACATCCTTAATTATTAATTAAAAATTACTGCTCTAAAATGCCTCAGAGAATACCCAAAATTCCCCAAATCACTCCTTTCGATTTAACAAATTTAGAGGAATGCAGTGAGCAATCCGTTTATGCTCCCGGTCATATTCAGCCCCACGGAATCGTTTTATTGCTGCAAGAAAAAAGCCTCAATATTTTACAAGTAAGTGACAATGTAGAAATGTTTTTTGGCGTTTCTGTAGCCGAATTGCTAGGTCAGCCATTGCCCTGGTTATTTGGTCACGAGCAAGTACAAGAAATGGTCAGGTATCTCAATCAAGAAAAACTCAAAATCAATAATAGTTTTGAGCTGAAAATACCTCTAAAAGACGGGAAAGTTAAAACATTTAGAAGCACACTGCATCAGCTACCAGATGGGTTAATTCTGGAGCTAGAACCCCAATTGACTATTGAAAATAATCATTCAATCGATTTTTATCAGCGTCTGCAAACAGTTATCCTCAATTTTCGCAGTGCGTTCGGTCTTTCTGATTTAGCTCAAAGCATTGCTAGAGAAGTAAAAGCCATGAGCGGGTTCGATCGCGTGATGATTTATCGCTTTGAAGCCGATGAGCATGGGGTGGTGATTGCTGAAGAGAAAGAAAGCTATCTAGAAAGCTACCTGGGATTGCATTACCCGGCGATCGATATTCCAGTACCCGCCCGCAAATTGTTTTACAGCAATTGGGTGCGCCAAATTCCCAATATCAATTACACCCCGGCCCGCCTAATTCCCACCAACCATCCCCTAACCAATACACCCCAGGATCTAAGTGCTTGTGTCTTAAGGGGAGTATCTCCCTACCACATTGAATATTTGCAGAATATGGGAGTTGCTGGGACACTGACGATTTCGTTAATTGACGATCGGCGTCTCTGGGGATTAATTGCCTGTCACCATTACAGCCCACGATTGGTAGATTACGAAACTCGCAAAACCTGTGAATTTTTAGGACAATTTGCCTCGATAGAACTGGTGCATCAGCAAGATCGAGAATTGAACGTTTACCGATCGCAGGCGAAAACTATTCAGGATAAACTTCAGCAGGCATTCCGGCGAGAGTCTAATTTTATCGAACAGGTATTGACCGAAAATGCTTCTCAATTGCTAGATTTAGTTCATGCTCAGGGAGCTGCAATTCTGCTCGATGGTCGTCTGACATTGGTGGGTCAAACACCATCGGAAGCTGAGGTAGATGAACTCGTGCAGTGGTTGCTGCAACAGAACAAAGAACGAGTGTTTGCAACAGCTTCTTTGTCTCAGTTGTATCCCCAAGCCAAGCAATTCAAAGAGCGAGCTAGCGGTGTTTTAGCAATCTCAATCTTCCTATGCTATGCCAAACAAAAGTCATACCATATCCTTTGGTTCCGACCCGAACAAATTCAAACCATAAACTGGGCAGGTAATCCACAGGATGCTGTGTCGATCGACGAAATTGGAAAAATGCACCTGTGTCCCCGCCAATCCTTTGAACTGTGGCAAGAGACAGTGCGGGAGATGTCTTATCCGTGGCAGATTGCAGAGTTAGAAGCTGCTGCCGAAATGAGACATATCCTCATGCTGGCGGTGTTAGAATTTTCGCAAGCTGCCCTAGAACACGCTGCAGAAAGGGCAGCAATAGCCAACCGTGCCAAAAGCCAGTTCCTTGCCAACATGAGCCACGAGCTCAGAACGCCACTCAACGCCATTCTGGGATTTACCCAGCTTATGAACCGCAGTCCCTATATCCCAGAAGAATTTCAAGAGCATTTAGGGATCATTACCCGTAGTGGAGAACACCTGCTGACCTTGATCGACGATGTTTTGCAAATGTCTAGGATTGAAGCAGGGCAATTGGTACTGAGTAAAAGCTGTTTTAATCTGCATCGACTGCTAGGTTCTATTAACGAGATGTTCACCATCAAAGCGGGTGAGAAAGGGTTACATCTGAGCAGCGAGTGGGATGCTACTGTCCCCCGTTATGTCTGTGGTGATCAAGCAAAACTTCGCCAAATCTTGATTAATCTGCTGGGAAATGCGCTCAAATTTACAACAACAGGAAGCATAGCCCTGCGCGGACGAGCTTTTTCATCAGATGATATGCCATCCGGTACAATTGGCGATCGCGCCACTAATCAACCCGATGTTAAACCAACTATTACCTTGTGTCTCGAAGTTGAGGATACCGGACCTGGCATTTCTCCCTCAGATTTAGAATCAATTTTTGATGCTTTCATGCAAACCAATCGCGGTCGCAACGATCGAGGAACAGGTTTAGGACTGTCTATCAGTCGTGAGTTTGCACGTCTGATGGGAGGCGATATCACCGTGCGAAGCACCCTGAATCGAGGCTCGACTTTTACCTGCCAAGTCGTTTTGGAACTACCAGAGTCCCTTGATTTAGAGGAACCTGAAATTAGCGATCTGATTATCGGGCTGGCACCTGGGCAACCTATCTACCGAATTTTAGTAGTAGAAGACGTTCCAGAAAATCGGCAACTGCTGGTGACGCTGCTGGAGTCAGTTGGGTTTGAGGTGTGTGCGGTGGAAAATGGGGCAGAGGCGATCGATCGTTGGCAAACATGGAACCCTGACCTGATTTTGATGGACATTCAAATGCCTCTCATGGATGGTTATGAAGCGACGAGACAGATTCGATCACAACAGTCATTAGTCATTAGTCATGAGTCATCAGCAGATAACTCAGGGCAAATGTCACAGGAGAACAGACCAATGACACGCATCATTGCCCTGACTGCCTATGCTTTTGAGGACGATCGTGTCGCCAGCCTGCAAGTCGGTTGCGATGACTACATTGCCAAGCCGTTTACTGAAGACACACTTTTCGACAAAATAGCTCATCACTTGGGCGTCCGCTACTGCTACGCCGAAAAAGTTCGGCCAGACTCATCAGCTTCGCCACCAAAGATATTTACTCCAGACTTGAAAACGATGCCAACCCAGTGGATTGCAGAAGTTCATGAAGCAGCACTCGATCTTAATGATAATAAGCTTTATGAACTTATCGCTCAAATTCCCAAGGAGAAACAAGATTTCATCGCGGCGATGACATCTCTGGTCCATAACTTTCAGCTTGAAGCGATCGCAACTCTCACCCAGATTTAGGAATAAGACAATGACAGCTCTATTCAAACTTGCGGCTCAAACGAATATTCTCATCGTCGATGATACGCCAGACAATTTGCGCTTGTTAGCCAAAATTCTAGAGTCACAGGGCTATATTGTCCGTAAAGCCCTCAACGGCAGAATGGCACTCCAAGGTATTCATCGCGACCCACCGAGTCTAATTTTACTTGACATCAATATGCCGGAGATGAATGGGTACGAAGTCTGCCAAAAGTTAAAAGCATCGGAAACGAGTGCTCAGATACCGGTTATTTTTATCAGTGCGCTCGAACGACTGGAAAACAAGGTACGAGCTTTTGAACTGGGTGGCGTAGACTATATTACCAAACCCTTTCAAGAGCAGGAAGTGCTGATGCGAGTAAAAAATCAATTACTCATCCAACAGCAACGCCAACAACTGCTCGAACAAAATCAACGTTTAGAACATGAAATCCAAGAACGTCTGAGGGCAGAAGCAGAAGTAAGGCAGCTATCCGTGACCGATGAATTAACTGGCTTATATAACCGACGAGGCTTTTTTTTACTAGCCGATCAACAATTGAAAATTGCTCGACGCACGCAAACATCCTATTTTATTTTGTTCGCTGACTTAGATGGTTTGAAAAAGATTAACGACACTTTAGGACACGAAATGGGAGACAGAGTAATCTTTGACGCAGCTCAAATTTTGAAGCAAACCTTTCGTGATGCGGATATTGTTGCTCGACTGGGAGGAGATGAATTTGCTTTATTTATTCCTAACTTTTCGGGTAATTCATCTACTAATTTTCATGCCCGGCTGCAAGAAAATATAGATCGCTTTAATCAACAGTCCGAGCGAGCTTATATATCAATAAGTCTTGGTGTGCAGTTTGGGGATTTAAATAATGAAGTTTTATTAGAACAATTACTGGCAAAGGCTGACAAACTCATGTACGAGCATAAACGCACCAAACGCTGTTTAAATCCTCAACAGTTCTTTTGAGAACAGCGATATGGGAGCGCCATAAGCATTATTTATTAAACGTGAGTTCAACCGAGAAAGAGTAAACTGAAAACAAGATAGGGAAACAGCTTGCAGACTTTAGACCCTCAGCCAGAAAACACGATGCAGTATAGCTCATCACATTTAAACCTGACAGGGTGGCAACCATGTTAAAAGCTCTCCCTGTATTAGGTTAAGGGTGTGTGCGAGCAAAAAATGTCGTAGCTATTGAACATTTGCTAGTTGAAATTGAGATAAATTTTAAATTCAGCGGCCTTATGTAAAGTATTGTAGGATTAAATTGGCGATCGCTCTAGCTGTTCGCAATTAAAATTAAGAGAGAGTATTTATGCAAATTGTGCTGGCTACCTTAGACGATGGCTTAGTTAGAGCGTGGGAAAGCACTTGCGGCAGTATGGAAAATGTAAAGATACATCACGGTTCAATATTTGATGTGAAATGTGATGCTATTGTTAGTCCGGGGAATAGTTTTGGTTTCATGGACGACGGCTTAGATTTAGAAATTTCCGAATATTTTGGAGGGCAGGTTCTTGAACGCTTGCAAAAACTAATTCAGTCTCGACATCACGGCGAACTATTAGTAGGAAGGGCAGAAATTGTAGACACCGATCATGCTGAAATTCCCTATTTAATAGCGGCACCAATTATGCGCGTTCCCACAGTTTTAAGAGAAACAGTAAATGTTTATCTAGCAACCCGCGCTATTTTGACTCTCGTAAAATTTGGCTCAGTCCCAGATGGAACGCCAGTCAAACATATCATTGGAACTATCGCTATTCCCGGCATGGGTACGGGAATGGGCAAACTGCAGCCACATATCTGCGCCAATCAAATGAAAGTTGCGCTCGAAGATATCCTCTTATCTCAGTACGAATTTCCTCAATCTTTGCTGCACGCTCAAAGGCGTCACCACTTGTTATATACGGACGATCGCGAAGATTTGCAGTTGGAAAATTGAAACTCTTAAATTGGCCAGTTTTATTGGGTTTAGAACCTAAGTTTATTGGTGTGTGTTTTTTTAGGTAGAGAGAGTTATCACAAATTTAAGTGCGCTAAACCGTACCTACAAGTTGGCGGTATCCTACACATGAGAGCAACTTTGGTAGATATAATGTAATAGAACTGAGATCATTCCAACTAGGTAAGCGCGGATACAAAAGTTGATAAAGCTGGAACAAGAATTGCCTAGTTCTTATTAAATGCCAGAATTCATTCTGGCGCTACACGTACAAACTCTGTATAAAAAACCACAATTCTTTCTGGCGCTACACCTACAAAGTCTGCATCCAGGGACTGTGAGATTTTTTGAAAATGTTTACTACCACAGGAGAAGATTGACATGACAGATCCAAAAGTAACCGAGGAACCAATTTTAGAGGCAACTCTCGAAACGACGGAGCTCGTCAAACAAGAGATGCCCGACGCGACTGATGAGGCGATCGCAGAAACTGCCGCGCTGTTTGAAGCAATTAAAAAACGCGCCACGGCGGAAGTGCAAGCAGCGGGCGAACTCACCCGCGAAGCTTATTTAAAAGCTGTGAATAAGGCCTCCGGGGCGATCGAAGAAAATAAGGATCTCGCCCACGAGAGATTCACAGAAGCAGTCAGGCTGATTAAAAAAGAAACTGAGAAAAATTGGCTGGTGGTAGATGCGATTAAAACGCGGGCGCAAGCGCAGGTGCAAGATGCCGGCGAAGTCAGTCGCGAAGCTTATTTGAAAGCAGTGCGGCAAGCGCGAGAAGCGGTGGAACAAAATAAATTGATCGAACGCGATCGCATCGAAGAAGCTGTTGACCACATTCACACGGAAGCTGAAAAGAATTGGCACCTTATTGTGAAGCAAATTGAGTCGATAGGCACTCGCTTGACGGATGCGGCTAAGTCTGCATGGAACGCGCTGACGGCGTTTTTTGACAAGTCTCACAGCGATCGCGGGGATTCCTAGAAGGGCCAGCCGGGGGTTGGGAACTCCCAGGGGGTTGTTAGGGTAGTTAGCTTTGGAATTAGTTCCAAAGCTAATGCCGATCGTCGGTGGATTTGCATTCAGCAGATGTTTCAGGCATACTGCATAATTAAAAAGCTTTATTTTTAGTCCACAACCCCCAATTATGAGAAGTTACTACTGCGGCGAACTGCGAAGCAAACACATCGGAGAGACTGTCACCCTTTACGGCTGGGTGGATCGCCGCCGCGATCATGGCGGGGTGATTTTTCTGGATGTGCGCGATCGATCGGGTATTGTACAAATTGTCAGCGATCCTGAACGCACCCCCGATTCCTATCACGGGGCTGAGGCTTTACGCAGCGAATACGTGCTTAAAATTACGGGTAGAGTCAGCAGCCGCCCCGAAGATTCCCTCAACCCGAAATTGCCTACGGGTGAGGTGGAAATTTATGCTGACGAAATTGAGTTGTTAAATGCGGTTCGCAAACAGTTACCGTTTCAGGTGGCGACGGCGGATACCGAAAGCGTGCGGGAAGATTTGCGGCTGAAATATCGCTATTTGGACTTGCGGCGCGATCGTATGAGTCGCAATTTGCAGCTTCGCCACCAAGTTGTGAAAGCGATGCGCCGCCACTTGGAAGATGTGGGAGGTTTTATTGAAGTTGAAACACCGATTTTAACGCGATCGACTCCTGAAGGTGCGAGAGATTATTTAGTGCCCAGCCGCGTCAATTTGGGCGAGTGGTACGCTTTACCGCAGTCGCCGCAGTTGTTCAAACAATTGTTAATGGTTTCGGGTTTGGACAGATATTATCAAATTGCCCGCTGTTTCCGCGATGAAGATTTGCGCGCAGACAGACAGCCGGAATTCACACAATTAGACATGGAAATGAGTTTCATGTCTTTAGAAGAAGTTATCGAATTAAACGAAGGTTTAGTCTCCCAGATTTTCCAAAGTGTCAAAGGCGTAGAATTACCCCGTCCTTTTCCGCGCTTGACTTACGCTGAAGCAATGGATCGCTATGGTAGCGACAAACCGGATACTCGCTTCGGTTTGGAATTAGTCGATGTTTCCGACTTGATGAAAGATTCGGGATTTAAGGTATTTTCCGGGGCCGTTGCTGCGGGCGGAATTGTGAAAGTTTTGCCGATTCCGGGCGGGAATGATGCGATTTCTAATGTGCGGATTAAACCGGGCGGCGATTTGTTTAAGGAAGCAAGCGAAGCCGGTGCGAAGGGATTGGCTTACATCCGCGTGCGGGATAACGGCGAAATTGATACGATCGGCGCTATTAAGGATAATTTGACGGAAGCGCAAAAACAGGAATTACTCGATCGCACGGGCGCGCAACCAGGTCATTTGTTGTTATTCGCAGCGGCTGATGTGACAACAGTCAATAAGACTTTAGATAGATTGCGTTTGTTTGTCGGTAACGAATTGGGATTGATTGACAAAGACAAGATGAATCTGCTGTGGGTGACAGATTTCCCGATGTTTGAATGGAACGCTGACGAGAAGCGTTTGGAAGCATTGCACCACCCGTTTACTGCGCCGCATCCTGACGATATTAATGATTTGAAAACTGCGAGAGCTCAAGCTTACGATTTGGTGTTAAACGGTACAGAAATCGGCGGCGGTTCTCTGCGGATTTATCAGCGGGAAGTTCAGGAAAAGGTGTTTGAGGCGATCGGCTTATCAACTGAGGAAGCTTACAATAAGTTTGGCTTTTTGTTGGATGCGTTTGAGTATGGAACTCCGCCCCACGGAGGCATTGCTTACGGTTTGGATCGGTTGGTGATGCTGTTGGCTGGTGAGGAATCGATTCGCGATGTGATTGCGTTTCCGAAGACGCAGCAGGCGGGTTGTTTGCTGACGAATGCGCCGGCTGGTGTGGATGAGAAGCAGTTGAAGGAGTTGCAAGTGCGATCGACTTATACGCCGAAGTCATAAGGCGATCGGGACTTAGGCAAAGCCTATGTGTCATGCTGAGAGAAGGGAAGCATCTCGCTTGATGCTTCACTAGACTGCGTTTTGTTCAGCATGACAGACACGATTCTGCGTCTGGAGTGTCATTGAGTCAAAACTTTCGCTGATACTGTATGCTATAGTTACATTCCAGGTCTTTAGACTAAAAACGCTATAATTATAATAATCGAAAATAGGTAAAAACGATGTCAACAGTTTATCGTTTAAAAGCCAGCGAACTCAATCATCATTTTTTAGAACAAATCAAGGCAACTTTTGGAGATAAAGAGATTGAAATAATTGTTTCTGAGTGTGATGAAACCGAATATCTTTTGAAATCAGAAGTCAACAAAAATAGACTTTTAAAAGCTATTAAAAATGTTAAGGAGGGTCAAAATTTAGTTGAAGTTAACTTACAGAATTTGCAATGAAATGAACATCGTTTAGTTTACAAAGTTACGGATCAAGAAATTGCGATCGTGGCTTGTAAGTATCATTACACGGAATAGATGTGATTGCGTTTCCGAAGACGCAGCAGCCGGGTTGTGTCCTGACAAATGCGCCGTCTGGTGTGGATGAGAAGCAGTTGAAGGAGTTGCAAGTGCGATCGACTTATACGCCCAAGTCATAAGCCCAAGTAATAATTATGAAACACCTTGACAATTTAACCATTCATAGGTTCCGAGGCCTGCGAGATTTAACCTTGCAGGACTTGGGCCAAATCAACATATTGGTTGGTGGGAATAACTCAGGTAAAACCAGCGTTTTAGAGGCGATATCAACCTATTGTCGCCCCTTAGATCCGCTGGAATGGCTGAACACATCGTGGCGACGAGAAATCAAATATTCTCGCAAGCCAAGACTGGAGGCACTAAAATGGCTGTTTCCTCAAAATAAAGAAGAAGAACAATTGGATTTTTACCCAATGGAAACTTATGTTTCTGGTAATGGTAAGTTTTCAGTAAGAGAGTCGAGGGCAATTTACCAAGAATTTGAGGGAGTGGAATTATCGGAAGATGACGACAGTCAATCCTCAGACGATCTTGGATTTGATAATACTCTGCGAGGTGCAGAAATAGAACTCAAAGCTATTATATCTGATTCACCAAATGAATTATCTGAATTTTTTGAAATTTGGGAAAATGAGCGTTTAACTAATCGGCGAATTCGCTCAGATGCAATGCTGTCAGTTGATACTGTGACACCTTTTTCTCACCGCATAGAACAGTCACAAGTTGGCTTGCTCTCAGAAGCTATTTTTCAGCGTTTTAAGCCGGAAGTGATTAAGCTATTGCAAGTGATGGATTCAGGAATTATTGATTTAGTGATTCTCTCGCATGGCGGCAATCGTAGCAGTCTCTATATTGACCACAAACAAGTGGGAATTTCACCCTTAAGTTCTTTTGGTGATGGAGTACGTCGCTTGCTATTTATTGCTCTAACGCTGACAAAAGTCAGAGGTGGAGTTTTGCTAATTGATGAGATAGAAACAGCAATTCATACTGAAGCACTTCGTAGTTCATTTGCTTGGATTGTGCAGTGGTGCAAGCAAATGAATGTTCAATTATTTGCAACTACCCATAGTTTAGAAACAGTTGATGCGATGTTGGATGCTAGCGATTTGGAGACAGACTTAGTTCTTTATCGTTTAGAGAAACGGGAGTCACAAACTAAAGCAGTTAGAATTGAACGAGAAAGATTGCAAAGATTGCGGGAGGATTTGGGGCAGGAGGTTCGCGTGTGAAATACGCCATTATTGGAGTAGAAGGACCTCACGATCAAGCATTTACGGGCAAGGTTCTCAAGCTTTTGGGTTTTAAGGATTTTCGGGACGAGTGGAACAAATTAGATAAGTTGACAAGATTGGATATGTCAAAAGAATTGGAAAGTAAATTTGACAAATTTTGGCACAAGTTTATTCCCCGTTATCCCAAACAAGGAGATTTGTACAAACGTCTTGATATGCCTTCTATTCTATTTAATGATAGTATCTCTGTAGCAATTTTTGCCGGTGAAGGCAGCAGCAATCTTGTGACTAACTTGGATGACATTTTATTCGCAAATTATGAGTATCAAACAAACTTGGCAGCATTCGGGATAGTTGCCGATTGCGATAAATCAACTCCCGATCGCATTGTCGAACCATATGCTAACAAATTCCGAAGTTATTTTCCTAATTTTCCCGATCGCTCTGGTGTTGTAAATACCAATAGCCCGCGTACAGGAGCCTATGTTTTGCCAGATAACGCTTCGCCCGGTGTTTTGGATACTTTGCTGTGTGAGTGCGGACAGATAGCTTATCCCGCGTACATGGAGAAAGCTAGTTCTTATCTAGATGAGTTTTCTGAGAAAGAGAGGAAATCTTTAAAATGGAAAAATTTCGATCGAGAAAAAGCTTTAGTTGCTACTGTTGTCAGCGTTCTCAAACCTGGGAAGACTAATACAACAAGTATTGCTGATAATAATTGGGTGAGCGAACAGACGCAACAGCAGGTTCCGGCTTTGGCAAATTTTCTTGAGTTTTTGAGCCAACTTTTGGAATTGAGTTAAGGGACGATCGCACTTTTTCAATTCGTGCGATCGCCCTCAAAGATTATTCTTTCCAGTAACGGGTTAAGATCCGAATTACCTCACCCGCTATCGGCGATGGTAGAGGCGGGCTCCATTCCCCAACTTCTGCAAAACCTAAAACGTGCAACAGATTAACGATGCTGTCTACCGCTTTGGGAAGGCCACACAACAGCAAACGAATCGGTTGCTTACCAGCGGGTACATCAGGAATTTCTTCCCGGAGCAGTTCGGGAACTGACTTTGGCGGTGATATCATAGAGTTTCCTCCTAAATATGGGAGTTCAAGCCCCCACCGAACGATCGTGAGTCTGACCGGTGGGGGTTTTGTGTTTGACTATTTACACGGTATCACACCGTGTGTCACTATGCAAGAGGCGTACAAAGAAAGTACGATCGATGTATGAAGTAAATTCCCAGTTGCCTAACTTGCCAGCAAAAAACCTCAAACGAGTCACCAGCTACGTTCCTCCAAACGCCTATAACGTCTTGGAAGATTGGGCCAAGAAAGAAGACCGGACAGTCAGCAATCTCGTAAGTCGGATTGTCTCTGAAGCTGTAGATGCTTACTTGGCTAAAAAGACTACAGAAGATGAACCCAGCAGCAATTAACCTTTGATCTCTACGCTGATGGGTCATTCTCAACTGCCAACCTGTCGGGCCGTTTATTTTGTGTTGGAGTGGGGTTTTGTTTTTCCTCTAACCAGAAACATGATCCAAAGGGTCAAATTCAGCAACCTGTTTTCGACCAAGAGATTGAATCGCTAAGACTAAAACACTTAACGTCAGGCCTAAAATCGCATAACTCGGTAGTGAAAAAATAGTTACTTTAAACAAATAAGGCAATTCCCCCCCCTTCCAGTTCCACCGCTTTCCTAGAAACACCAACAGCCCGCCATGAATCACAGCGGTTTGCACCATGAGACAGCCAACGCCCAATAACCAAACCGACATTCTTTGCCTAGAGAAGGCACAATTTTTAATCTGAAAACATAAATCATTCAGCAAAAAAACCACCGCCGGTGCTAACATCACAGAACTGGTGGGCTGAGAATAGTTGATAGCAATACTCAAAGTAGAAATTAGCACCATTTCAGATAAGTCAACCTTTTTTGACCAAGCATTGCGAGATTGTTTTTTGTAAAAATACCAACTCACTAAACCAACTAGCACCAGAATAATCAAGTCAGAAAATAGCTTCGCCACGAAGGGACTATCGGGGAAAAATCTCGGCCCCATAACCCTTAAATCAAGGCGACTCATAGAAATATAAGCATTATTCGATGGATCATTGAGCCAGAGTGGAAATCCACGAGTCGCATCCTGTATAAATCCTGTTAAGGAATTGCGCGTTACAGCTAGACCTATAACTGCCAAAAAAGTTACCGTGACTATTGATATAAAAACTAGCTGAAACCGTCTTTTGATTAAAAAATAAGGAATAAACAATATAACTAAAGTTGGTTTAAAAAGAGCAATTCCTAATAAAATTCCGGCAATTATATCCTGATTTTTTCTAGCATAAATAAACGTCCATAACAGCAGAACGGCAATAAAAGTTGCCACATTGCCAACTTGAAGATCGAAGACAAAACCGTAGAGGAATGCAACTGATATACTACAAATAGTCCGAAAAGCTCGTGAGTGCGACACCAACAAGATATTCGCTCCCCATAAAACAAAACCTGTGGCAATAAGATGCAGCCAAGTCCAGATTGTGAATGCAGTCTTCATCGGGAAATAGCCCACAAACCACAGCGGAGGAATGATATTAGGTGGATAAACAAAAGATGGAATAAACCCACACACTTTTGTGATGCGACAGAAACCGATGTTAAACACCTCGACATTAAAGGGACTCAAATGCTGATGGGCTAATCTACTCGCTACATAAAACCACTTAAAATCCCAGTAAGGCGGATCGGGCCGAGTAGTCAGATTGTAAACCAACCAACCGGTATAACAGAGAAATCGGGTGAGAACTAATACAATAACTGCTTGCAAAATAAAGTTAACAATAGGTTGACTAAAAAACTGAGTCAACCTTTGGATCGAAGGATGTTTTAAAAACAAAGAATCTTGCCATGCTGTTTTTTCGCTATCTAATCGCCAATTAAATTTGATAAACAAAGCGACTGTAATTAGAATTATTACATTCCAGAATCCAAAGCTAATCATAGTAAATAATTTTAATGAAATTACTCTTTGATGATATCACAAGCATAAATTGTCAACTAAAAATTAGCATCTGAACCTAAAATATTGACTTTTCTTCCCCGTTTCAACCTAACTCTCATTTCTCTCTTTTCTCTGCGTCCTCTGCGCCCTCTGCGGTTAGAAAAAAAATCTTATTCCCAAACAAAATAGAATTGCTATCTAAAAGCCCGATCGCACATTTGCGCCTTATAACCCTGTTCACCCCCAAACATATGCGTTAACCTAGTTGACTACAACTTGTACCTTTCCCCCAACAAAATTCATGCTTCCCCGCATCAAAGAAATAGCCGCCACCCTAGCACCCCGCTTAATAGAAATACGCCGGCACATCCACTCCCACCCCGAACTCAGCGGCCAAGAATATCAAACCGCCGCCTACGTAGCCGGAGTTCTCGCATCCAGCGGAGTCCGGGCGATCGAAGGAATCGGCAAAACAGGAGTGCTCGGCGAACTCAAAGGCCACAGCAGCGAGTCCCGGTGGCTGGCAATTCGCACCGATATGGACGCTTTACCGATTCAAGAACGCACAAACTTAGAATTTGCCTCCCGCAACGAGGGAGTGATGCACGCCTGCGGCCACGACATCCACACCACCGTCGGTTTGGG
>NZ_JAUBVF010000082.1:0-23927 GCF_036705685.1 Microcoleus sp. AT3-A2 | reverse complement strand
TTATACTGATGATCCGTAAAAAAGTCATGCTGGAGTTGACGAGTATTTATACTCATCGCAAAAGTGACATGCTCCCACAGCCAGATAACTAGGCGTGTATTGGATTCTGTTGAGGATGAGAATACCAGAGAGTTGTTATACCGTCTCTGTTTGCACCTTGGTAGCTTTTCGCTGAATGAGGTGCAAGCTGTCGCATCTGTTAACCGAGTTTTGGAAAGACCTAGCGAACGCCTACATACTCTAGTTGGACTTTGGGTGCAACGCGATGTTGATGAAGGTTTGCTCATTTCTCCCCTGGTTAAGCAACTAGGGGAAAATAATTTGTTGGTTGAGACGAAAAAATCATGCCATTTAGCATTAGGAGACCTTATTGTATCTAGACACCAACTTTGGCCCCAAGATGTTATCAATGCAATTATTCACTTCCTGGGTGCAGAAGTTTTTGACCGAGCTGGCTTGATGCTAATTCCCGCTATTCAAGAACTAAATTCTATGGAGATTTTAGTGGATGACAGAGGATTGCTATCTTTATGGGGTAGTCTGCGACTTCCTGAGCAAATGGATCTGGGCATTCGTATCTTTCTGCGTGGCTTGCAAATTGCTGCGCGACATAAATATGGTAAATCTATATCTTATTTAGTTGAAGACTTAGATACACTCCTTGAGCAGGCAAGCGATAAAAATGCTATAGGTGTTCTTGCAGCCATGATGGCTACTAACTCCGTGTTTGGCAAAAATGACCCTATACGTGCCAATAGATATTTAAGAACTGCACTCCACTTTCTACCATATGCACAAATACCGGGTAGCAATGAGCCAGCATTTTCTGATGAAGGATTGCTTGGATTCATGATTTGGACAAATAGCCAAGGAATCACTTCTGCGGAGCATCTTCGCGATTGGATTAGCACCATAGAGCAGCTTACTCTTGAACAGAGGCAGTTTGCCTTTAATCATGAGGTAGCTGAACAAGGTTGCTTGGTGGTTTCAGAAAAGTTATGGCATAAAGAGGCTGAGAAGCTTCAAGAAGAACAGGATTGGTCTGCAATACTTGCTGCCTATGAAGACTTGGCAGAACGTGCTAACAAACTTGCTTTGGAACTGCTGTGGGCGTGGGCTGTACGTTCTAAAATTATTGTTTTAGGGGATTATTTGCGAGATGCAAATGCCGCAGTAGCTGTTGCACAAGCAGCAATTCAACAAGCATCTGACGATCCGCGAGTTCGGTTTTTGCTCCAAGAGATCGTAGGCCGAAAATATGTACTCATTAACCAAAATAATCAGGCTATTATCTGGCTTAGCAAAGCATTAGGTGAGGAAACCAATGCTTATCCCTATCTACGCCTAAAAGTTCTCATATATATGAGTATTGCAACTGGAAAGCAAGATGCTCAGTTAGCAATTGAATTTGCTAGACAGGCCGTGAGTTTAGCAGAAACTAATAGTCTTATTGATAAGAGCGAACTGGTAAAAGCACTTGGTGAACTTGCTATTGCCCAATGGCTAGGTAGCAATTTATTACCAGATGTGTTTGAATCTTTAGATCGGGCTGGTGAGCAGCTTTTGGCTTGTAGATCGGATGCAGAAGACTGGAAAAAGCTCTTTCTTGTGTATCGTCATATATCGGGTTATTTCTCTTATCTCGCCCGCACTGGTAGTCCTCCCAATGAAACACTGGGTGGCGAAGCTTACGCCGCACCGCAGCGAGGTATTCTTTTTTCTCAAAATTCAATATTAGTAGATGATTATGACAGAAATCGAGAAAGTATACTTTTGACAAATTTAGCATTTTTTGCAGCTTCCGTTGGCAATGATGAGCGAGCAGCAGTTTGGGCTTTGAAAGGAATGGATGATGCAAGAGCTACAAACCAGCGTGCTGTTTTCGCTAGTCTCAGTCTGGAAGCTTTTCCGTATCTACTTTTAGATGCCCGTTATGCTGAAGTCCTGGATTTTGCGATGGATGCAGGAGCTTTTTTTGCTGCCAGCACACAACTGCTTCAGATTGGTCAACTTCCGCAAGGATTCGAGCTTGATGTCGAAACCATTTTAGGTAACAAGCCTAGTGAACTATGGCGGAAGGCAGAACATAATGCAGCCTTAGTTGGACTACTCCCCGTTGTTTTCCGGATTGGTACAGTGGCTCTCCGCTCTGTTGAACTGGCGCGCTCACAGGCGACAGAAGTAGCAGCAATATGTCGCCAAATTAGTGCCACAGCAGTGGACGAGCAACTTTGGTTACAAGCAGCAGAGCTACTCGAACAAATTTACTTATTACCAGAAGTTTCATATAACGAAATATTAGATTTTAGTAACAGGTTCCATCCTCAAAACGAACAAGTGCTTCTAGTCATTGGCTACTTAGTTGCTACACTACAAAATGACACTCCGCTTGAAACAGATATTTTCCTGCATATGGCGATCGCACCTTTCATATACCAACATCGTGAACCCTTATCTGCGACATATCGCCGACTGATTTTACCTTTTTTTATAGATTATTGGAAGATTAAATTTGAAAGGGTGTCACTTCGGTTTCGTTCAACATCATTGGTTGGTCGAATTTTGAATACAGCAGAAAATTTCCCTGAAGCTGAAAGACTGCAATTTGTCTTAGTCACAATGGCATTTGCTCTTAATGTCAGGTTGCCACGGGATTTTGCCAATTTTACTAGGGCTTCTGCTCCTGAAGTTGTTAGTTTTTTATCTGCGTTGTAGAACTTCTATTTACTATGCTACTCCTGTTGGCGATCGCAGCAATGTACTATTTTTCATTGCTGCAATCTTGAATAATTGATAACTAGGCAAAGAGGCCAATACAGGAGGTGTCTGATAAATAATACTTCCTGTTAGAAAAATAGACAAATTAATCGGACTATTTATGGTTAAAATAGCGACTTTTTTTCAAGCCCAAGACGAAGTAATTCTTACTTCTAGTTCAACCGGAACTTTCTGTAGATATAGCTCTCCAGCTTCCACCATCACTTTTTTTAGAATGCGACTGGTTCTTTTTAAAGTAGTCTGCGGACACTCTAACAGAATCTCGTCATGTACCACACCGATTAATTTTGCTCCAGTCTTGGGTAGGAGTTTGAACAAACGAGCGATCGCCACTTTCAACATATCAGCCGAAGTTCCTTGAACCGGGTGATTAAGCAACTCAGAAAGCCGGGGTTTCTTTGCCCACCGTCTTCTACGTCCGCCAATTGTACGAATTTGCTTGATATCTTTGACGTACACCCTTCTCCTGATGCTGTCATGCCATCTTTTGATTCCAGCATAAGCTTGAAAGAATCGTCTTCTGAACTCTTTAGCTTCCTCCAAGGTTAAAAAAACATCGTACTTTTCTTCAGCATAAGCTTGGAGTTTGGCAGCACCCATGCCGTAAATTAATCCGAAATTAACTGATTTAGCTATCCGTCTATCCTCTGCCGTTACCTCCTCTAACGGCTTTCCCGTAATCAAAGAAGCCGTTAAAGTATGCAAATCTTCACCTTTAGCGTAGGCATTCAGCATTCGGCGATCGCCAGATATTTCAGCGACAATCCTTAGCTCGATTTGGCTGTAATCTGCTTTAATAATTTGATATCCGGGAGCGGCAATGAAGCACGCACGCATCCCCTTTGCCGTACAATTCCTGGGAACGTTTTGCAAGTTTGGCTTATTGCAACTAAAGCGTCCAGAACGCGCACCGCATTGCCGATAGCTGGGGTGAATTCTCCCCGTTATCGGGTGAATGTGTTTGGGCAATGCCTCAGCAAAATTTGAACACAAAGATGCTAATTTCCGATAATTAAGTAACAACTGGATAATCGGGTATTGACCAGCTAGAGGAATAAGTTCGCTCTTGGTTGTTGACTTGATTGGAATGTTGAGAACCTGAAGAGCACTTAAAACTTGTACAGACGAACGGGGGTTTATGGTTTCCACCATCTCTGGAAATAGCGAAAGTTGTGCGCTAGGGGCTGGTTTAAGACCGGCTTTCACTAATTCCAGCAGCGTAGTCTGTTTTTGAGCTTTCAGTTCCTCCCCCACCAAATGCCATTGTTCTGCATCCAGTAACATTCCATTTAGTTCCATTTGGGCTACAGCAGGCATCGCTTCAAATTCAATTTGGGCGGTTTCTAGTAACCCAGCACTCCGAAGTTTTGAGATGAGTCGCGCTCTAAGTTTCAGCAGGACAGCAGCATCTAAAGCGGCGTATTCTAACTGAGAAGCTGATAGCTTACCTCCGAAATTGCTCGACTGTAGGCTCTTGTCAAGTTTAATTCCTAAAAATTCAAGAGCGAGGGATTGTAGATCGTGGTTTTTCTTGAGTCCAGATCGCAACACCTGGCTCGCTAGCATGACATCAAAAAATGGGCCAGACGGTCTAAGCCCAGCTATTTCTAGTACCTGCCAGTCGAACTTACCATTTTGAAATATTTTGAGCGCACTGCTGTTTAGAAGTGCTTTTAAAGGCGATAATTCGCGATCGGCAAAAGCAGCTAGATCGACAATTATCACTGGGCGGTGGGGAACAGCTATTTGGATAAGTCGGATGCGTTCCGTAAGTGGATCTAGCCCGGTGGTTTCTGTGTCTATGGCTATAACACGAGCTTTTATTAAAGGCGAGAGAACATCATTTAGTCTGGAAAAGTTTGTAATAAGCTCGTATTCCACAATAGGATTTGGGGCGAAGTGTGGGGAATTATTCATGGGAGTAGAGGGGTTTTAAGGTAATAGTTTTAGTCGTAAAATTGATAGAACGAGCAGAGATATTGGGGCAGACATTCGGTATTGAAGTCTAAGTTACATTCTTAATATTTATTTTGAAAGATACTAATAGTAATTTGTTGAAAGGTAAGTTGTGCTGTCCCCACTAACCAAACGGTATAGTGGGGAAGCAATCATCTACCTTTTGTCTATTACGACTAGGTAGCTCTCAACAGTAACCGGGCGATCGCTCCCCCAAAATATTTCTAAGGGAAGTTCGATTAACTTGGCTGACGTGCGCTTAAGAAAGGCTCGAAATGCTTGCGCTCGCGGATCGCCTCGGACATTCATGGAATTGCTAACAACACTTACCAGGCGTCCAGAATTGGCTAAAAAAAGGTTATAGGCACGTTGTATGATATCCAAATCAACTCCTTTGATGTGGGGCGTAGAAAATGGGGGATTTGCCAAAATTCTGCTATATCGCCTCTGCGGTTCAGTTGTTAAAAAGTCACTTCCAACTAGATTGAACCCTTTTTGAAACAGAAGTTGTTGGAGCAGCGGGTTTATTTCAATTACATCAACGATTGCACCCGCTCTAACCATAGCCTGCGCCAATAAGCCGTCTCCTGCTGTTGGTTCTAAGGCGTAGATTCCTGAAACAAATTGAGCTTCTTCAATCATAAGCTCAATTAGCTCTGGAGGAGACGGAAACCAGGAATAAGGTGGAGCTTCTCGGATTCGCTCATATAGCATTTCTGCAAGCGATGAAGTATCTTTCATTTTAATTTTGCTGCTATTATGGCTATTCTTGGCGAAGATTGCCTTTTTTTCCATGTTAAAATAAAGTCAATTGCCCTTCAACTTTTGACTTATCTTTTGGTGACTTAGCTGTTACCATTTCTGTCGGTAAATCTGCATCAGCGCTTTTATCTTGGGACAATTTACGTTTGCCCCAGCCTTGGGATGCTGCATGGCGGACAACGCTTTTCCTAATTGCTCTAGCTAGATGGTGATAATCATTTTGGATACTGTCAAAGTTCACGACTGAAAATTCAGCTAATTCGGACAAGTTGTAACCATTTGGTAGCCGATTATGTCTTGTTAATGTGTCTTGTGCTGCCCACATATAGACGTTGTAATAACTGTGGTGCAGAGGAGCTTCAAATGTGGCTCCCATCATATAAGCCACGACTTCTGTGGAAGTGCAGTAATTCCCTACAATTCTGTTGCTGTACTCCTCTAGAATCAAATCGAGCCTATCGGATAAGCAAGCCGTTTTCAACCAGTCAGGTATGCTTTCTGACCACGGGGTTTTGTGTAAAACTAATGGGCCTGCATAGTAACGTAAAAGGGGAAGGGGAATTCCGGTCAATTCCAGTAGCACGGCTATTAAGTCGCGGTGCATACCCATCTGGGCTAATAGCTTCAGCTTTTCCAAAATGCCGGACTGAGGTTTTACAGGGTGAGTGGTAATTTCTTCAAGTAATTCGGGCGTTAACAGATTTAGCTGAGTCATATCTTTTTGAAGGATAATTGTGTGACGAATTAAGATCAGAAAAATCGCGTAGCGAATTCAGTTACAGGGATTTGCGCCGTCTGTTGGGCAAACAACTCGGCAGAGATACGCGCCTCTATATTTCTGAGTAATTTTTACCCACCTTGCTGGATGGAAGGCGGGCGAAATTAAAAGCAAGGCCAGCACTATATTTTGTTTCGTGCAATAGCAGTAGGTCTTGGTTGTTTGCAGATAGGCTACGTCGATCGCCGTAGTCTATCCGCCGATAGGCGGTAGTTTAATTACGACTATCGGATGAAACCCCCACTCGTTATCCCTAGCTACGCTGAATTGTTGATTCTTACTACTTTGTAGCTACAGGATTTATGAACGAGCCAAACAATATTTATGGCAATGAACCAGGTTACAGCGCTGATAGCTATGCTGTTAGCGGCTATGAAAGTAACCCGTGCGAATCCTCCCTTAACGGATATCGAAGCAACGGTTATAGCAGTCAGCAAACAGAGGGATACGGGGTTCCAGACTACTTTGCTGATGGCTATCGAGAAAATGTTTTTGAAGGCGATTTGAATTTAGCAGATACTCCGTGGACGGAGACGGCTGCTAACCCTAACCCTTATTTTAAGGGAGCTGTAAATGACGCTAATTCCTATCAAAATCAAACAGCTACTTCTCATTTCTACGGCGGTGACTTAGAGCTGTAGTGCTTCAGATGGCAGGCTACAAATCGCCTGTATGAAACTTCTCATTTCGGGGACGATGAGATGACTTAGAGCTGCAGTGCTTTACGCCGAGGCTGCTCTATGTAAAGCCTCGGTTGACTGCTTTATTTATTTTAAGAAGCGCAATTGCAGCCTCATCAAGTTCGGTGGGTTCCTTTTTCCCACTTAATTGCTTAACTTTTGTACAGTATCCTCAACCAATAACTAAAGTTTTTTGCACAAACATGAGAAGAATATTATCAACAAGATTCGGGCAATTATCAGTAGGGTTATTCTCTTTAGCCTTAATAGTTTCCATTTTGTTTGAGCAACCAATATTTGCTATGGCACGAATTCCTGCTGATACAACTGAAATGCCAACCAAAATTTTAGAAATACCAGGGATGGACAGGCAAGGAAATCCTACTTCAGTTAACGCCCTCTTGCCAGATTGGACACAAATTTCTTTTTCTCAAATGCCACCCATCAGTCAATCGGGAAGCCTTTCAGCGGGAGAGTACAAGCAGGCAGTTGGCTATGATTTGATCCGAAGTTGGACAGCAGGGCAAACTCCTGACCAGTACATCATGTTGGGCGATATCAGCCAAGCTTTGCAACCAGAATTGTTATCCTTTGGTTTTGTCACGCAGCAAGCTGGTCTGAATTTAGATAGCGTAGCTTTAAGCGCATTTACTTTAGTTGCCAAGCAGTCGTTAAATCAGTTAGTTCAGGCTATCCCTCTTCTCGGTCAATTTAAAGTCGCAGAGATTGCGCCGGTGGCGGGACTTCTAGCCACAAAAGCTGCTGGCATTGATGTAGCCGATCGCACTCTAGAGCTGGTTCTCAGTTCCAATCCACAATTAGGTCAGTTGAAACTGGGAGAAATTGACCTGTCTCAGTATTCAATATCTTCGATTCCGAACTTAAGCAGCGCTCAACTTGGCGCGTTTTCAGATTGGCAAACGACCTTAATTAAGGACGTACCCGGGCTGAATGCTTTACCTCTGTCTAGCTTTCCCAATCCAATAGCAGAATTTGGCAATTTAGTAATGAGAATTGATGCGATTTATGGCCCCGCCGAGCGGCGGCGAACTAAGACAATATCCGGCTCCGACATTCAGGGATTCTCGGTTAACTGCCAAGAAAATGATTGCGCTTACATCGAACTAGACGATCTGGAAAATTCGGGTCGGAACGCTCGCGGTTCCCTGGAAGGCAAGCAATGGATTAGCGGTAAGTACCAGGAAGTCGAGGGCGGATCGGGCTGTCTTAAAGGTGTCAACGGCGGCAAGGAACCGACGGGAAGATTGCCTTTTGGCAGTGCTTTTAAGGTAGTGGTCATGGAACCGGACGAGCAAACCGATACCGTTGATACGGCTCTATTTTTCCGATTTTGTTCGCCTTGCGGCTGCTCTCCTTATTTCATTGGCCCGGTACCCTTTTTCACCTATCGGGTTAATTCTCCCATTTTCGTTGGGGCGCTGGGATCGTCCTCTGGCGGCTCTTCCTCTGTACCAACTGCGGCAGTTCGCGACGGAGTATCTTCTCCTGTTACAAAAGGCGTAACTACAGCAGCTAATATTAATGTTCCTTGCCCTCCGGGTAGCACCGCACCAGCGCCCGTGTCAGTTGGCAATGTTCAAGGAGTCAATGTTCCCGCTTTGTCGGAAGCGATCGCCAGTATTGAAAGCAGCAGTTCTTACGAGAATGCCGGCGTTAATGCTTGCGTTGATGGCGGAAATAATTGCGGGGTTCCGTTGGGCAAGTACCAGTTTATAAACTACGACGAGTACGCTGCTAGTTCAATTTCATCTAAACCAGGGGGCACGCAATTTTTAACCAAACTGCGAGGCGGTTATCAACCCACTCAAGCAGAACTTTTTCAATTTTTTCCGCCTGCCGATCGAGAAGCTGTTTTTGCTCAAAGTCTCGCTTCTAAGCTGAATGCCACCTCTCTTGAAAAAGACCCTACTACTGGGAGTTTTTTTAGTGGCGATCGCCTGATTGAGCGAGTAGCTCAAAAGCATTTCGGGGGCGACTACTCCAAAGTTGACGGCTCTTCAACCGATACATTCGGTCGTTTAACTCTCTCACGTTACGGACAGGAGGTTTTAAGGCGCTATCGAGAGGGAGGTAGGGCGATCGCGGAGTCGAATGCTGCTGCTTGCGTTCCGACTTCCAGTGCGGCGCAATCCTCTAATTCTGCGAGTGCTGCCCCCGGCGGCGGTCAATCCACGAGTCACTATATCCAGCCTGCGAATGGGCCAGTAACCAGCCGCTTTGGGATGCGAACTCGTCCGGTTTCCGGGGTGCGGAAAATCTCTAACGGCATTGGAATTGCCGGCTCAATGGGAAGTCCGGTAAAAGCTGTTGGCGGCGGCGTTGTCAAGACAGCGGTGTCTAACTGCAAAGAAGGGGTACAAAACTGCGGCGGTGGCTACGGCAACTGGATCGAAATTGAGCACGGCAACGGTCGCACAACTCGGTATGCTCACCTGCGCGAGGGTTCAGTGAAACTCAAAGTGGGCGATCGGGTTTCTCAAGGTCAGGTCATAGGCGGACTAGGCAGCACTGGGACAACGGCAGACCCTAGCTTGCACTTTGAAATCCGCATTAATGGAACGGCTGTTAACCCATCTCAAGAAGGAATTTGAATTAAACGGAGATGTTCTGCACCATGATTTCCTTGAAAAAACGGACAATTATGTTGAAATTTACCTGGGGCTTGCTAACAGCTTTTTTGGTTTATTTGTCGAGCAGTTTATTCACCCATCCCCCAGCTTTTAGCCAGCCGACTCGGAACGCTGATTTCCCTTCAGCTTGCCTTCCAGTTGGTCTAGGGACTCTCAGGACAGAGTTTGTAACTGAAGTAACAGATGGCAGCACTCAATATCGCTTGTTCGATGCCTATTTGCAGGGAGATGCCGTGCCTTTTTCTGTATTGGTTTCTCTCCAAGAGACGCAGTGTAGCTTGCTTTATTCCAACCCGACGAACGATTTTTATCCTTACAGCCGCACTGTCAAGCTGCCGATAGCAAGGCAAATCGCTCTGGGGGAATTGCGTTACTCCATCAACAAGGCAGGGAGTATTGATAAGTTCCGCTCTACCTTGCAGCCGAATTTTGGAGAACCCACTTGGCGATTTTCGGAAGAAGAGCTTTGGGCATTTAAGCAGGTTGGCATTACTGTTCCTCCACTTAGTAAAACCAGCCCAAAGAACTGATACCGATACCAAATCAGATGAAGGTAAGAGTCCTACAAGCAACAATAAAACCTTTGCTCAAAGCAGATTAAGTAAATCTGCAAGGTGTCTGTCATAACCGGATTAAGTAAATCTGCAAGGTGTCTGTCATAACCGGATTAGGTATGACATCTACATAGAAAATAGTTCGCGGAGGTCAAATCAATGTTTAGCAAAAATCAACAACTAACTTCAGGTTCAGAACACATAGGGAAGCCATCAATCATAGCTGGAAATAAAAATTTATTACTGTTTTCTCAACCTTCTCAGAAGAAACTCCCAAACCCCGCTTCTAATTCCCTAAATAATTTTCAGTCCAGAGTATCATCGTTTTTATTTATTGGGCGGTGGTTCCGTTTTGGAGTGGTCTTGTTCTTGCTGTTATCGGTGTTGTTAGGAACTGCTGGTTGCACCGCGAGTGCTACAACCATTTCTTGGACACCTGCTACTAGACTCATCCCTGTTGAAACTGTTCAAGGCATAGTTGCCGAAAATTCTGAGCTTAACCCCCAAGATTCAGCATCAAATGTGTTGGCTTGGGCTGTAAACGGACAAGCAGGCAGGTTAGTTATTTTTAATTTTAACAGCCCTGGAGTTTGTGGAGCAGGAGGTTGCTTATATGCTGGGTATTTATTCAGAAAGAATGTTCCTCATCGTCCTGTATTTGCTAGTTATTTAAACGAAAACTTGCCACCTAATAAACCCCTACTTCAAGTAGTAAGTGACCCCTCAAAAACCTCTGATTTGCCTTGCTTGCAAGTACAGCAGCACTCACAAAATGGTATTCGGCAGTTGTTTTTTTGCTTCAACGGTCGCCAGTACCAGTTAGCTAACAGTTCCTTGATTGAGCTTCCCCATAAAATGCAATAGGCGAGTTTAAAGTATAGCAGTTCTCAATAAAGTGAGGTAGGCGGGAATGGAGGCAAGCCCGTCAGCCCGTCAGCCCGTCAGCCCTATCTGCGAGCGTACCTCATGTTACTGAGAAAAGTTATATTTGAGCTTGACTATCTGTTAGCGAGCTCCTGTTTTGCATAATAAAAAAATGCCTCGCTCCCTAACTGGATATGAGGCACTTCTTCAAAAGTAACTAACCGAGACTGTTAGTCATCTGCTTCCGCATCAAAATCATCGTCGAATTCCTCTTCTTCATCTAAATCGTCGAAATCATCCTCTTCTTCTATTACTTCAGCGGCAATTTTCCGAGGGTATTTATGATTGGCGGTCTGCTTTTTTCCATTTTCTCTTTTACGAGCAGCGGGTGGCAGCACTTGAATTTGCGGTTCGGCTGTACCTGGTAATGCAGGAGTTTCAGTAAATCCGGCAATGATATCGTGCAGCCCCCAAATCGCATTTTTATGCTGCGGGCGTCCCAGATATAGAAAGGGGAAATTATCAGCAGTTGGCTTGGTATAGCTGACAGTTTTGCAGCAGTAGCTCTTATTAGAGCCTTCACCTTCTTTAACTCCTTTGAACTCCACCTCTAGGATGCCGAGGCTCCGCCATTTATCGGTTTTCCCGCTGAAAGGAATTTGGAAATAGTCGGCGAATGCTTTTTCCAACAAACGGTAGAATTCGTCTCTGGCTGCTTTAAAGCTCCAAAGCGCAACATTCTTAAATCTGACGACAATAGGCGTGCTGTGTCTGGGACGATTGTTTTCATCCAGAAAGACAACGGCGTGTTCGCTGACAACATCCATTATCTTTTTATCAAGTTGAGCTTTATACTCTTCATACAGCCCGACCATTGCACCGCCTAAATTAGCAACGTCATTCTTGTAACGAATGTATTCAGGGACAAATCCCAGCACGCATAAGTGGCATTTAGAGAGTAGCAGACCTGTAACATCTTCTGTTAGTCCAATTGTAGTCATTTCCTCTTCAGTTGGCATAACGAACCAATTCGCTTTTTCTAGCTGATCCTCTGGAATTAATATTCCCGCCACTTGTTCATTGACGACAATGCCATAGGGCAGAATTGGTCGCCTTACTTGATTGTGACCGGGTTCTAGGAGTTCGGGGTCAATTTCAAAATCGAGGTCTTCTGACTGAAGTGGGATTGTGCTTTCAGTCATTCCTGCGTTATTTGAGCTTTTTGCTTTAGCTTTGCTATTGGTTTTAACCATTCTAAAAGTTTGTGACATTGCAGTTCTTGCAAGGCGGTAGCCTTACCTTTAAGAAGGGTAAGAAGTAGCACAGTTAAGCCTAGTAATTTTGTCAAATAAATTAAAGGGTCATAAAAAAAATAACTGGTAGTACAGAACTACCGAATCGTGAGGAAAACTAATTAAGTGTGCAAAAAAAAGAACGATTGTGAAAGCGCTCGCGCAGCTTCAGCAATTTCTGAAGTTGCGCTATTATCAGAATCAAGCACTCACAATGCTTTTAATTTCCTCGCTGCCAATATTGGGCGCGATCGACGCTCGGTAAAGCGTTTATTCCTATTGTCCGCAGTAGAGGTAGCCCTTCAACAAAGTTGATGGCTCCTTTCAAACCCGCGATCGCGTACAAAGAAGCTGCATCTGCTCGTTCAGATAGACTAGCATTGGCTTCTTCTAACAACTTTATTAGATATTCAGGAACCTGTACGAGAGCGCCATCAATACAAGCAAGGGGGACAAATTTAGTATCGGGAGCTAGGGCTTTTGGCTTCAAAAAAGGCAGTTCGCGCTGGAAAGTTTTTGGAGTGCGGCGACTGTTTGCTACAGGCGATCGTTCTAATTTTGGCTTATGCCACCGCTTGGCTCGGTAAAAACTCCCTTTCAATAATGGGGGCTGGCTTACCATCAATACAGCTTCGTGAAAGGGAAAATTCATCTGTTCTCCTTCCTGAATTTTCACCTCTTCTAATTTAGATTTTGTCAACCAGTCAGGCGCCAGCGGACAGTTAGGGTAAGACACGACTTTACAGCTGTAGGTTAAGTCGGAAAGCAATTTGCCCGTTCTGGATAGTCTGGCGTTAAGATAATGCCACTTTAATCCAGGTAAATAGGCTCCTGAATATTTTACTTCAACAGCTCCCATGTAGAGCCATTCTGTACGTTCTAAAGTTAGCGAGATGTCGCCTCTTCCTAGTTTGATGGTGCTGCGTTTTAAAAATTCATAGTCCGGGTGTCTCTTCAAAAGCTCTGACAGCCACTCTTTTTGTTTCTTGTTCACGGTAAGAATATTTTTTAATAATTTTGCTTCCTATCCTGTTGACTGCGCTAGCAGGGATAATATCAAGTGCTGGTTGCTTTATACCGAAAGTTAGAACTGTGGGCTGTAATTGCTCGTTCCCAAGACTGAACTAACACTGAGTAATTTTGATTTAAGCTTAGTTGTCTGGCAACAGTAAGTTGTAGCTACAAGTCAGGTCAGATTTAATTGCTCTTACGACCAACTTTTGCATTCAAATACATACTTATGAATTTTGAGATTAAATTTTTGATAGCACAGGCTAACTCTACTCCAGTTCTCGCTCAAACTCAAAGGAGAACACAGCAACCCTCACCTCTATCGTCAATCGACTTAGGCGGGCTTTTCCAACAATATAATAACCCGGATGGGTATCTAACAATAGGGGCGCTGATTTTCCTCCTCTTACTGTCTCGGTTTCTAGGGAACGGCAAGGGCAAAATTACCACTGGCAAAGTATGCGGAACTTCCGAAAAAATGGCAGCCACTCAGCTTGCCTTGAAACAAATTAAAGAACGAAAACATAATAAAGTCACGCTATGGTGTGGCAGTCCTCGCTATTGGTGGAAAGGAAAAAAACTTAGAGGTTTTGTTACCACTATTCAGACAGCTATGGGTTCTTCTCCCACTGTTTGGCTTCCTCATGCAGAACGGTCAACTTTAGTAATTGGAGCACCGGGATCTGGTAAAACTTTTTCGACAATTGATAGGGCGCTAGAAAGTGCAATGGTGCAAGGATTTCCGATTATTCTCTACGATAAAAAAGGCGATCAGCTTAAACTCCACGCACCGATGGCAGCGCGGTATGGCTACCAAGTGTCGGTATTTGCACCGGGAGAACCTTATTCAGGCATCATTAATCCCCTCGACTTTATGAAGTCCCCTCAAGATTCGGTCATGGCTGGGGAAATCGGTCAGGTTATTAATAGAAATGCGAGTGCAGGCAATGGAAAAAGTGATGAGTTTTTCTCTAAAGCTGGAGACTTATTGGCTAAAGCACTCCTTCAATTAGTCAAGGGTTCTAGGTATCCAGACATGGCAATGCTCTATGCAATTTTGAGGTTGCCAAATTTGGTAAAGCGGATTGACTATGCGGTTCAATCTCGTCAAATTGATGAGTGGGTTGCCACCAGCTTCAACCAATTTTTGAGTGCCAAAGAAGCAGAAAAAACTATTTCTGGAATTCTGACAACGGCGGCGGGAACCTTCAGTAGTTTTATCCAAGCTGACCTGTTGCGAGCATTTTTGGGAAAGTCGGACATCCCAACGAAAATAGAAGGCCGACAGATGATTGTTTTCAAATTAGATGACGAGCGGCGCTCCGTCGTGGGGCCTCTGCTAGCAGCCGCGATTCACCTCCTCGTTGTGTCCAACTTAAGTCGCCCTCGGAAAGACCCACTGGTTATTTCACTCGATGAATTTCCCTCCATTCGATTGGATCGGATGCCGCAGTGGATTAACGAATATCGCTCGAACGGAGCTTGTTTCATTCTAGGAATTCAGAGTTTGGAGCAACTGTACGAAGGGTACGGAGAGAAAATGGGGGCGGCGATCGCCTCTGCTTGCAGCACTCATATTTTATTCAATCCGGGTAACACTGATACTGCAAAAAAATACTCCGAACGCTACGGAGAAAAAGAAGTTTTGCTGAAAAGCAAGTCCACCAGCCGTTCAATGGGCGGCCAATCTCAAAGCAATCAATCTATTAGTTGGAACGAGTCGCTTCAAAAAATGCCGCTGTTTTCGGTGGACGAAATTTTGCGGTTTCCCCAGGGACGATGTGTAATTACGAACCCCGGCTACAGTTCCGGCGGCGAGGGGTCAATTCCTTACGCGCTGACCATACCCATTCCCAAAGCCGATTTGCAGCGCCAAAGCGAGAGCGAGGCTCTCTGGGATGCAGAGGTCAGGTTGCGGCTGGAGAGTCGGGTGCAACTTGCCAGTCTTGACCAGCTTACAGCCGCTTTGTACGATCGCATTGAGGAAGCAGAACGGATGCTGCCTCTGCCAGACGCCGGAGGTAACGTTCCATCCCAATCGCCGACGCCGCCAGCTTCAGGCAAGAAATTTGGCTCTGACCCGCTAGACTCAGTTGTCAGTAAAACTGGGCGTTCCAGGCGGGTTTTTGCCACTGGCAGTATTGGCAAGCGTTAGCGGGACCGTGGGAGCCAATGGAAAATTTTCCATTGGCTTTGACCTGGAAGTTGGGCTCGATTCGGATTCTTCAGCCGCGATGGAAAATTTTCCATTGGCTTTGACCTGGAAGTTGGGCTCGATGCGGATAGCAACAGTCGCGATCGCATTCTGAGCGGCTGCGACAATAGTTTCTAAATCTCTACCTCTGGAATTCCCTCAATGTCGAAATTAGTGAGGGGCGCGATCGCAGGCAGTGATGTTCTTCGAGCCGCAACAGGCGATCTCGCCTTTCCTGCCAGCGCGGACGCAAGCCAATCTCTTGTCTGTGCGTGTTGCCGGCTGTCCCAACTGAGGGAGCGCCTCGTCCCCGGATGGGCTGGGTGCAGTGCTAACACGGTCAGCTTGATATTTTCTGGTGGCAGCGAGAGAGATTCGGCTGCTGTCCACAATTTTACTCGATCGCACCAATTTAATGCAGGATGGCGGATTGCCCATTCAATTAAATGGACGGATTGACGTTCCAAAAAACCTGCATTGGTGTTGATTTGCACGAATACATCTTTATTAAGCCTAGCGCTAAACTGAGTATCGACTAAGAATTTAGGAGGTTCCCATTCAAATACCTCTGGAAATAGCAAGCTGACTTCGATAATCCACTTATCCACTTTGGGATTCGCAAGTAGCAGGGGTTCAGTGGGGAGTTTCAAGAAAGTTTGTTTCATTATTAGTTGAAATTCCTCTTCTTCTAACTTAATGGGAACTGTTAGTTGTGTCGGATTGGCTAGAAAACTTAAATCGGTGAGGGTGATTAATTGCATAGGTGGGTAAGGCAGTTACAGCTTACCTAGAGGGCGCGACGCTAGTCGCCCGCACGCTGTTGATTAATAATTAACATTTGGGTTATAAAATATTTATAAATAACAGGATTGTTGGGAGAAAGCGTTACTAAATTATCCTGAGTCGCCGATGGCGCAACATCATTTGTAGAAACAATCCGCCTTTCCTCAAGAAGCGATCGTGGCTAGGCCGTTCGGGAGAATTTTTTCCTAAAATATAAGCTGCCTTCCGGTAAATTGGTGAAAAATTATTTGATTCTAAAATGCGTGCAAGTGTACCAACAGCAACAGTATTACCGGCTCGATTTTCCCCAAATTCTTAGCAATGGATAATCGTAAATTTTCACGCTACAGTTTTTTCCAGGAATTCTGTTAAAGCAGCGATCGCAGCGGGATTTCTTGGATCGCGATCGTCTTACCAATTGTCCGGAGTCGTGTCGCAGGTTTGCTTTTAATGCCGCAATCTACTCTTAAGGATTAGCGGGAAAACGAAATAGTATTGGTTGCGAACCTCAATCTTGCAAGGGATGGAAAAGGTTGCCCTGATGAAGCCATGCCCGAAAAGCCGGATCTCGCCGCTTGCTCCATTCAAGAAAGGAAGTGCTGTCAAGGGAAGCAGCACTTTCAACAGCTTCAGCCCTCACTCCCAATCGTTTTGCGATCGGTCGCAGCTTGAGCGGGGTCGCAAAGAAACTCCATGTTGAGAATACGCTTAGTTTTAGCCAACAGCTCTTGCAGCTCGCCAACTTCGATTAAAATATCTACTTCTAACTGAGATTCTAACTTTTCTGCCACCAGTTGGAGGAGTCTTGTTTGAATGCAAGCCGGGAGTCTTTCTGACGATCGCAAAGAGTCTCTTGTTGTCTGTGACGATCGTTTTAATCGATCGGTGCTGATATTTTTTATGTGTTCTAGAAGCGGTTTAAGTTGAGAAGAAATGTCCCAATAACGGTAAATCTGCTTGAGCGTTCCGAAATAGGGTTTAAGTTCTTTTGCAACAGTTTTAGCACCCACTTGAGCGTAAATTTGACTCACCAGTCCGTCTGCTGAAAATTCGTAGTCGATTTTGATGCTATTGCATTCAAGTTTGGGATTGATGAGTACGGGAATTATGTTTTGTACGTTCGGCGGCAGAATTTTGTCGTATCCATTTAATTGGTTGATGCTTGCTGGGGGAAGGTTTGTCACTAGAAATAGGTTGTTAGCTGTATAGAAAATTTGTTCTCCTTCTTCTCCCAATTCGTCCGTCATGTTGTTTTTAATTGCGGCTAAAATTGTCTTACCTGCGTTGAGTTTACCTGTTTTTATTAATTGTATTGCTGACTCAAAGCTGGCTGTTTCTTCTTCTGTTAAGTCCGATAATATGTCGGGATTTAAAGAAAAATTTTCTGGTGGTTGTGTTGGGTCTACTTGTTCTGTTAAGGTGGTGGTAAGAGAATTGTCTTGAAGAGGTTGAGAGGGCTTGCGGGCGACTTCATATAGTTCTGAAATTGAGAATAAATGACTATTTTTTTGCTCTATTTTAGAAGGTGTTAGAATATCCTGAAACTGTAGGTTTTCATCTTGGAAATTTTCAGTATTCGGGCTGTATTCCACATCGGACGATCGCTCTAAAGGTGAAGGTTGCAAACTATTTTCTCGCTCGGTTCCAGAGAAAGTAGGAGCGTCCTGTAATTGTTGGTTTTGAGCTTGGTAATTTTCTTCGGATAGTTGGCTGTCTTCCACATCGGACGATCGCTCTAAAGGTGAAGATGGTAAACTATTTTCTTGTTCGGGTTGAGAAAGTGTTTGAGTATCCTGTAACTGTTCATCTATATTTGGGTAATTCTCTACAGTTTGCTCGCCTTCAATATCTTCTGAGTTTTCGACATCCAAAGATAGAGAAGTAGTTTCTATATCTGGTTGAGGGAGCGATCGAGAAACATCTAACTGTTGGTCTTTCTCTTTAATTGTTTCTGCTCGATCGCTATCTTGAACATCTTCCAATTCTTCAGAAGGCAAAGGAGGAGTAGTTTCTGCTCGATCGCTATCTTGAACGTCTTCTGATTCTTTTGAAGGTAAAGGAAGAATAGTTTTTGCTCGATCGCTATCTTGAACATCTTCCGATTCTTCAGAATGCAAAGGAAGAATAGTTTCTGCTCGATCACTATCTTGAACATCTTCCGATTCTTCGGAAAATAAAGGAGAAGTAGTTTCTCTATCGAAATCTAATTGTTGTATGTTATCTTGGATAGCAGCTATTTTTTTGCTGTCCTTTATATGAGCAGTTTTCTCGATCGAATAGGAGGTAGGAAGAGGGTCGGGAAAAGGAATTGAATCTAAGGGTGGCGAGGAGTTGTTAATAATGGACAAAATCTCTAGTAAGTGTGTGTCCATCATCGTTATATTGGTATAAACTAAATTGTTGATTTGAAGTAAGGTGAGAGTAGAGCCTTCAACATCAATGCTTGTTTTGTAGCGGATCTCTCCGTCTTCCATGTCTAGCTCAAAATTGCCGATTATTTGGCCGTAATTAATCCCGGTCAAAAACTCGGCTAGAGCTTGTCGCTTGGAAGCAGGTGTGTTGATTGGGCAAATCGAGTAAAAAACCATCTGTTGTTGTTCTTCATTGGCTGCGGCATAGCATTCCCATTTGCCATTCACACCCTCTATAGGTATAAGGACTGAAGTATCTTCAAATTTTACAAAATACCAATTTTTTTCGGTGAAAAATTCGAGCATGGTAGAGAAAATAGAGGAGCTAGCAGTGCTTTCTTGCGAGTTTTTTTGGGATGGTTCAATATATAATTCTGAGAATAAGTTGGAAAGCACTTCGACGGTTTGAGCGCTAAACTCTTCAGCAATGGTATCTAGATTTCTGCCGATCGCGTCTTGAAAAAAGTTGGCGATGCCTCGGGCAATTTCTTCGCTGTTTTGACTTGTTCCAAATAAAGCTGTGGGATTAATGTAAAACCAGAGGGTATGGTAGCCTGTAGTTTTGGATGCCTGTATTTGTCGGACGGACAAGGCTAACCAATTCTCCGTAACTAGGAGTGGGTGAATGGGTGAGGAGGGGGTTTCTGTTTTTGTTTGAGCGATCGATGCTAAGGGTACGGGAACTTGTTGCTGGCTGGTGTTAGTAAGGTTTTCGGCAGGGATTTTTTCTAGTAGCAGCGGCAGTAAATCTGGCTTGAGACTGGCAGAGATTTGAATGTCGAAGTTTGGTTGGAAGTCGCCGTCAGTGAGGAAAGTTCGTACATCTGGCTTGAGGTTGAATAAAGCTTGTGCATCGATACTTTGGTAAAGTTCTAGTTCAACAGAAAAGGTAAGGCGGGCTTCGACAAACTGTGATTCCTGTTTGGTTAAAATTAAGTCTGCCTCCCGCACGACTAGGGGCGAGTTTGAGGAGTCGTAGAGAGTTAGTTGGCTGTGGGGTTGAGAGTTTTTGTTGTTTGTTGTCACGATCGGGAGATTATTAAGGTTGGTGGGCTGGTTATTTCTAGTTTAAGGGTAATAAGGGCGATCTACCTTCAATTCTAGATTTTCTAGCTTTTCATAAGTTGGTTAAAAAAATAATTACTTTTATAGATCGCCCCATTCATTTACGCGATCGTAAAAATCTGTTATCCCTCCTTGATCGCGACAGAGAGTTTCTACCGCTACCGCATAGGCAGCGCCATTCTCAAAAAATGCTTGAGGAAATTGACCTAAAGAAATTTGTAACTGGAAAAATTTTTTGCCTATATTAACGTCGTAAAATTCAGGTTGAGGAGCCAAATTTTCCATTGCTAGCCGCTGTAACTGAATAGAGCGGCTAATAGCACGTTTTGTATTTTCTATAGCTTTTTTTGTTTGAAAGTCAGCAATAATCATACAGCATATCGTTGTTTTTTCGTCAGTATTGTGTCGTTCGGGTGCGGTAGAGAAAGCATAAGATTCGATAAATTCATCTTGCCAAACAGGTGGTTTTAAAATTGGTTCAGCTAATTTTATGGTGATTCGCCAGTTTTTTTTCCAAGAATCTTCCCAGGAACTAGGCTTATATTTTATACCTAGATAGTTGGAACGGTATGGGAGTACCTCCCAGGTGTCTGCCTTGGAACTAATATTTATTTCTTTCAAAAATTGCGTAAAAAATTTCTTAGGTCCTCTAGGCATTTTATTCGTTGCCATTGGAGTTACGTTGAAGGTGACTGTACTAGAGTCATCAGTATTGTGTATCAAGGCTGGATGCCACAAAATGTAAGTTATTAGTTTCACTCCGGTATTTTTATTTAAGCTAACCATCTTTGTCCATCTACCGATTTTTACGGGAAATTAGTGAAAGTTTTTAATCGATTTTTCAACAATGAAACCTCTTCATCTATTTCATATACGCCTCAATCGAGGTCATCCCTATAGCGATCGATAATTGGATTCCAAAGCTTGAACGTCAGTCTCATACACAAAACTTCTGTGGTAAGGCTTATCGCCCGTAATTGATTCCAATACTTGCAAGATGATTGCTTCGCAGGCAAGCTTGATTCAGGAATTTCCTTAAGAGCGATCGATTCTTTCATTCCAAGTAGTTGTGCCACCTAAATAATGAACTAAATCAGAAATCTGGCAAGCCAGCTTAGCATCATCTTCAAAGAATTCTTCGGTAAATGTTCCCACTGTCACAATTAGTTGTAAGGGTAGCTCAGCTCTCTGACGAATTGACAATTTTTCTGGAATTTTTTCATAAAGGGTTTGTTGTTCTAAATATTCTTGGCGTAGCATTACCAAAAGATATTCGCGAACCTCGGGAGCTTGCAATTGCATAATTTCTATATAAGCTTCGTTGTCTCTTAAAAGATTCACCATTGGCAAGATTTTTTGGGCTGTTGCTAAGGATTCTGAATCGTAAAAATCAGCTACGATCGCGCATTTGCTAGGGAAGTGCGCCGAGAGATTATCAAATAGACCCTCAATATCAATAAAAGAAGTATTATCTCCTGCCGAGGTACGAACTAGATCGGTTACTTCTAGATCGAGTACAATTGATTCTGTAAAATAAACCTTAATTTCCCACGTATGAGCCCAGATTTCTCTCCAATTATCGCTGAGCGGTTCGTCTAACAAATAGTCCGTTAAAAAATGGTCTACAGTCCATCGATCGAAACTATACTGCCCGACTCCCAAATCTTCCAGCATCTTTGCGATCATTTCTCTCGTTCCCTTATTGATATACAATAATTGAATTGCTGTTGAAAAAAACGATAGCTCTTTTGTTTTGGGTTCAAATAAAGCATTCCATAAGATAAACGCAGGCATATTTAATCTCCAATTGAATAATTATTTTTCATTAGGACCACGAAAATCACGACCTACTTTAAAGGTAAATATTCCTTTGGGTTTAGCCCTATTACAGGATGCACAAAGGAATTGTAAATTGTCAGAATTATCGTACCATTCACCTCTTTGAGCTTGCGTCATATTTTTGCCGCCATGTAACTCCCAATGCTGCGTAACATCTGTTATGTGGTCTATCTCTCCTCCTGTTACCCCTGGTACTTGATATACGGACAAATCTTTATGCTTAGGTCCTTGAAGTTGTGGCGAGTTTGTATAAGAACAACGGTATAGTTCATTTCCTTGAGGATCTTTTCCGGCATAAGCTCGTTTGAGTACTTCTGCTAACCGATCCTGACGGTAGTTTTTCTTATAGAATCTATCACGTATCTTGTCTCTGTATTGCAGTAGTATTTCCCATGTCTGTGGATCGACATATGTAGATTGGTGTCCTCCTTGCTGCTGAGTTTGAGAGGGTGCCAGTTTTGGATCAAAAGCATACTTATCTTTTGTCGCTGGAACACGATAAAGACCAGTATTTTCTTGTCGATCCAACCACTCTTTTACACTTCTTTGAGCAGTACGTATTTCCAGCCTCAAGGCTTCTGCTAGCTGCGCCGTAGTAAACTGATTTTGTTGAAAACGCTCTTTAGCCCGTTCTAACGAAGTTCCTATTGCAGCAAATGTATACAGATTGTTACTCACTTGAAAAATTCTGTCATTTTCTCTCCATATCTTGATTCTTCTGACAGCAGTACGAGGATTTTCTCTTATGACTGTTGCCAATTCTTCAGCGGTAAATTCCCGATCTTGAAAATGCTGCTTTGCTGTCCTTAGATTTTGCTCAGCTATTGGTTCAGCTTTTTCTGGTCCTTCGTCAATCCCTTCACTGGCAACCCATTTGTAGTTCCAACTTTTACCTCCATCAATGACAGTAATTGCTTTGAAAATAGGGTGAGCTTGCTTGACTTTTGCTGCTATTTTACGAGCATCTTCTCTATAGATTTTTCCGTTATCAAGATATTTTTTTTCTTCCTGGTTAATTTGATTAAGTCCAACTCTGACCTTGCGATCGTGGTCAAGCTTAGTCTGTTGTTGCTGTTGATTTTGGCGATTATTTGTTGCAGGTCTTTGATTATTTTGCCCCGCAGGATTGGGCATTTTTTGCTGTGGATTTTGGCGATTATTCGGCGCAGATATTTGATTGTTTCGCAGTACAGAATTAGGTTTATTTTGCTGTGAATTCTGCCGATTAGTCGGCGGCGATTGCCCAGTGGTTCGAGACGAAGTTTGCCCTCCATTCCCGCGAACTTGACCATTACCCTGTCGCAACAACAACCCTTTCGCCCGCTCCAACAAACCATCAATTACCGCATCAATTTTCGCCTTAACCTTAGCCAACAAACTTCTAATCTTAGGAGCCAGATTGCCCCCTACTCCCGCCAAAGTCGCCATAAACCCCATTAACACCGGAATCGCCCTAGCTAAAGCTTCCTCAACAGCCTTAGCTGCAACACCAGTTTTACCAGATGCCACCGTTTGAACTGCTGTGGTAACAGCCTGCACTAATGCAGCCACCCTAGCAGCTTGATTGATGAAAAAGTCGAGAACTTGGTAGACGGTTTGGGCAGCTTTAACTACCCCCGATATCGGCAACACCAACAAGCCTAATATCCACTTCACCCCAGCTTGAATGACTCGCTCAATCAAGAACTTTCTAATTCCTTCGACTACTGTGGTTTGTAAATTGCCCAGTTGTTGTTGAATTTGCGAAAACATTCCCAACAGTCCGTTATTTTTCAACTGCTGGAATAGCGACACGCTCTTTTCCAGGCGGCTGACGAAAGTTGCACCGAACTTATTGACTGCCCTGCTGCGAATATAATTACCACCTACTCCCAGGATTTGCAGCGTTAGATTGAAGATACCTTGGGGGTTGGATAAACTAATCGGTTGTCTGATTGAACCCAAACTCCCACCTGTGAGCCAATTTACCAGTCCGTTTTGCAGGTGGGTGCGGATATTGGTAACAAATTGCCCAAAGCCTTGTCGCAATGCACTAACCAGGTTGGTGGCAAAACCAACTGGGTTTTTGATGATGGAACCAATTACTCCTGAAGCATTGCCTAAAACTCGCGTGAGAATGTCTTTAAGTTGGCCCAGGCTTTCTAATTGGGCAATGGGATTTCTTTGAATTTGAGGAGAGCTTTGGGAAGGGGTACTCAGTTGGGGTTGGAGTTTTTTCGCCCCAATCTGTTTTTCTGAGATTTCCGGTGAGAATTTGTTAAAGTTGGCAGCCAAACTATCAGGAGTAAATTGTTTGGGAGTTAAGTCGG
>NZ_JAUBVF010000144.1:0-2339 GCF_036705685.1 Microcoleus sp. AT3-A2 | reverse complement strand
CATGAACTGGTCGGACAAATGTTTGAAGATGAACTAGATATTGCCTACGCAGTAATGGATGGAATTGAAGCGAGAGGACAACGAGGAAATTATACAACTAATCGCTTTAAATTCAGTTCCTATCCTGGTTGTTAACATTTCTTTACTTACCTTGGTTTTTTTATACCGACCTACTTATCATTCATCAACACTGTTGTCCCATCTAGTACCCGCACCCGTCGTCCACACCATTGTTGTTCTCTGGGAACTTGCTTTTCTAGAGCCTCTGCGACTATGGGTACTAACTGTTGAACGAGTTTTTCTGGTAGTCGCTTACGAGCTTTACTGTATGCCCCGGTATCAGAAGAAGGAGGCTTGACTCCGGCCGCCCTGGGCCACGTACTCATCCGCTTCACGGCTTGACTCAAACTTTTGTCGGGATCGAGTACCTGGGATATCATCGCCCACAAGGTGACTATCGGTGTGTAGATGCTTTGGTAGTAGGTGATCTTCTCATTCGCTAGAAGCTCCTGGACTAACTCTTCTGGCAGCAGCTTCTCCCAATGTGAGGCAACGCTCTGCAAAAATTGTTGTTTGAGAATGCACGCACGATTTGGCATTGCCGGGAGAGAGATATTTTGGTTTGTAAGGCAATTATCTATGTATATCTTGCCTTACAGATTTTTTTTGGCTCACTTTTTCAGTGCCATTGAAGTAAGGTGTTCTCAATACCTCTTATAAAATTTTAAAAACAAGCTGATTTCAAAAAATCTCCCAAGACGTAAAAGTCTGTGTTGTCTAAGTCTTTAGGATAGATAACTAAAGTTAGTTTTCTGGTTACAAACTCCTTCTTACTCCTTTCCAGCTCAAAGAGTACAGAAAATGCTATAGTAAAAAAAAGCGAGGAAAATATCAATGAATCTGAGCCAAAGATTGCGATTAGTAAGCCTAGATAAAAAGCAGTGGCAGCGACTATATTACAATAATCAGCAAGCATATATACGACAAAGACTATCAGCAATCAGGTATCTAAGTGAAGGAAAAAGTCGAGGGGAAGTAGCCAAATTAGTAGGCTCTACAGATTTAACCATAGCCAAATGGATTGGTAAATATCTAGATGCAGGATTAGAAGGGCTAGTGGAGCCAATCAAGCATCAAGTGAAAGAGAGGCTGAATCCTGAGCGGCAGCAAGAGATCAAAGAAATGGTATTGAACGATAGGCCAACTAAGTATGGAATAGACCGAGAAATCTGGATCGGAAAAATTATAGCATTCGTAATAAAGCAAAGATGGGGAATAGAGTTGAAAACATCGAGAATCTATGAAATATTAGATAAGTTGAATCTATCACATCAAAAAGCACACCGAGATTACGAGAATGCTTCACCAGAAAAACAAAAAGAGTTTGTGAAGATGCTAAAAAAAAAATGCGCCAGAAAAAGCCTGGGGAGAAAATTATCTTCTTTGATGAATTCGCAGTATATAACCGACCAAGTACATACTACGGATGGGCATTAAAAAATACTCGACCTCAAGTGTCATCAAATGAAAGTAAAAAGAGAGAGAAATTAAATGGATTATTAGCAGTAGATGCTGTGAGTGGAGCAGAATTCTTGCGGTTAGTACCAACTGCCAAAACAGAAGACTTAGCATTATATTTTGGAGAGCTATGCTCCTACTGTATTCAGGAAAAAATCAAGCATTTGACAATCATATTAGATAACAATTCTACGCATAAAAATAAGCTGCGCCGTTATTTATGGGCTGAGTTATTCACATCAGGGATTGAGGAACAGATAACAGTTGAATTTGTTTACACACCACCATATTCTCCGAATTTTAATTTAGTCGAATATCTAATTCATTTGCTCCGATTGAGACTACTACATCATTTGCCAAGTGACAAAAGTATCGAGCAGGTTGAACTGCGAATTAAAACCTTTTTTGAAACTCAACAATTGCAGACTCCCATCCAAATTGCCAACACGATTCAACATATCTATAATCTCATTCTATAGTCTTCTAGCGGGAAGGGAGTAAATGCAGTGCATCTAAGGTACGCAACGGTACTTCAAAGTGGCTAATCCAATCGCGAGCTAAATTGTAATGAATTGACTCTAAGGGGATGCGAGTATAAAAATCACCGTCCAATTCTGCCTGAAACTCTATTGCTATTTGTCTTGCCCTTTCCTGAGAAATTTCTCTCATTCGCACTCTGCGAGACAGTGCGGAAAAAAATTCTACCTCAACTAGCTGACTTAACCCTAGTTCAGTCTCAGTCCCCAGTAGACATCTCCAAAAACAATTAAAGCCTTTGTGTAACTAGGCTGTATGACGTAAATGCAATCATCCTAAATTAG
>NZ_JAUBVF010000081.1:0-24765 GCF_036705685.1 Microcoleus sp. AT3-A2 | reverse complement strand
AGGAACCTCGCTCTATCTTAAAAAGTAAACAGGCTAGGTGATTGAGACTTTTTCAGTGCCATTGAACTATATTTCTCACTACAAACACGAATTTATCAATTACTGTCTACATTTCCTGCATCAACCGCAAATAGTTTTGCCGCATCTGCGTCATATTTTCCATCATTCTATTAGCCATATCTTTCTCAACATCGCTCATTTGCTGCCAAAATAAAGCCGATCGCCTCGCCATAATTGCTTCTTCCCACAACATCTCCAAAAGTTGCGCCGCCATTGGGTTTTCAGCATCAATAATCCCACACAATTGCTCGAAGGCCCGGTTGGCTTCGGTGTGAGTGCTAACATCCTGAACCAGGGTTAGGCATTTCTTGAGTTGTACGATCGGATTTTCAGAAGAGTAAGCCATAATTTCACTAAGATAAGCGACAAAATTTACACTGATACCTTTGACATTACTAGAGTTGTGACACAGCCGTAGAGTTCCCTACATACCAGCGCCAAGGCAAATCCATTCCTTGAGAAATCCCGATCCGCGTAGTTTGCACAAAATTTATTGTACCCTCCTCCACAGCTTGCTGAAAGTGATCGCTCCGGTGTTCCAACCGCAGCGGTTGGCCTGCACCCAAGGGAAAACCGCTTAAAGTTCGATCGATCTGCAGTACCTTACACAGTTTGCCAGGCCCGGCGGCGAGGCGCGATCGTTTCTTCTCAGGAATTGCAGCGAATTCTTTGGGAACCACATCTACCTGCAAAGCTCGAATCAGCACACCACTAGCAACTCCCTCTGCATCCGTCACCACGTTAAAACAGTGATACATCCCGTAGATTAAGTAAACGTAGCTCATACCCGGAGGCCCGAACATCACCTCATTGCGAGGAGTTCGCTTTCGGTAAGCGTGACAAGCGGGATCTCCCGGGCCGTAAGCTTCGGTTTCGACAATAATTCCCCGAATCGTCTCGCCGTCAGGAAACTGCCGCACCAAAGTACAGCCCAGCAAATCTGGCGCTACGCTGGTAGATGGCCGCGCCAGCCAAAAAGATTCTACAATCTGAGTATTTGCACTCACTCAACAACAGCAGGTAAATTATGGACGTTAAGTTAGTTTTAGCAGTCTTGACAGCAGTTTTCACCGTTTGCTGTCTGTTCTTCGGTACAAAAAACGGATTCTACGATACTGACAAGTATCACGGTAACGGTTCTGCTCACTAATTTTAGGCGATTGTTTGTTGCTTAAAAAAACCGCCGCCTGACTGACAGGCGGCGGTTTTTTTTTAGGAACCACAGAGGCCACAGAGGACGCAGAGAAAGAGACAAGAGAGAGCAGAAAGAATGAAAAGAAGTTGACAAATGATGAGACAGCAGATTGCTGTATTTGCTGCAATTAAGGATGAATTGTGCCATCTGGCATTTTAGCTTCTTGCAAGCTAGCATTCGAGAAGTCAGCGCATCCCATGAGGTTTAAACGCATTGTCGCTCCTCGCTCCGTTGCTTTCATATTAAAACCAACTACTGCATTTTCTAGGTTATTCTGTTCTGGAACAGCGGTGACATTAAAATCCATATTTGCTTCTTTTTCATTAGCCTCAAGGTTGAAAGTAGCGACAATCCTGCACTAACTAAATTATTTAATTTCATAAATATCCGAAAAGCTGCGGCGGCTTTCTCTGGCTGTTAAGATAATTCTACAATAATAGTGTGATCGACCTCTCCAGAATTCCCACACTAAAATTGCAGGCATCTCCCACAAGCAGTCTGGCGCAATTAAACACCGCCGGACTTATAAATCCTGCCTGCTTTCCCTCGCCAGTGCTGCTTTGAGTTTCGGACTTGCCCCCTCCGTCTGCTTCACTTTGTTGTGAGCAGTCCACAAACGGAATTTATTCTTACCAGAAGGCGCGCATTTGCCTATACCTGCAGACTGAAATAAAAGAAACTTTATTTATATCCCTGGAATGAGCAAATCTTCGAGAGATTTGAGGATGATTAATATACAAACGCAATACCGTACCTGCGCTGTTAAGTTCTCAGCAACTACTTTGGTTAAAATTGCTTTGAGACAATTAATTTAATCTAAAAACGGTTGGCAGCAGCTCAGGTTCCTCAACCTCGCCAGAACACACCCTACCTATAATCCCGACAATTCGGAGCGGTAATGAACACAATCAAACCCGAACCCAAAAGATCGCGCTTCATGGCTCTGCTGCTGACAACGCTGCTGACCTTTCCCTTTGTGAGTGCTTGCGGTTCTGACGAGCGAACTTACGCTCCCCCGCCTCCTGTTGACGATACTCGCGCTGGAGGAGTGCAAACTAATCGCGCCCCCAATCCAACGCCCCAAGCGAGAAAAGGACTGAGCAATGCTCAAAAAGTAGGGATTACTTTAGCAGGAGCAGCCGCCCTTTACTACCTCTACAACCAGCACAAAAACAAGCAACAACAGGGGCCGCAGGGAAAATATTACCTTTCCAAAAACGGTCGCGTTTACTACCGCGATGCCCAGAATCGCGCTCACTGGGTAACGCCGCCGCCTGGAGGAATTAAAGTTCCGGAGTCCGAGGCAGTGCGTTACCGCGAATTCCAGGGGTACAACAACCAAAATACCGGTCGTGACCTTACTAGCTTGCCGGAAGCTACAAGTCCTGTTCCGGCACAGTAGTCTAAGCATTTGAGATTTTAGATTGCAGGTTCCGTGACGTTCAATTAAATCTGGGATTCCCAATCTAAAACAGCCATTTTTCAACACATAAAAAAGAGGAACTTTATCATGGTAGACGGATTTTTGCGGAAGTTAAAAGATGCGATCGTCGGGCCAGACAGCGAGCAAGTCGATCCTAATGGGTATTACGAAGATGCCTCAAATCCCGGACAGTTCGGCAACCCGCGTCCGGCCAGCGAAGACCCCTACGGCGACCCGGCTGACTACGGAGAGTTCGGCAATGTGACTCCAGCCAGCGAAGACCCCTACGGCGACCCCGCAGACTACGCCGGTACCGACTACGGACAGTTCGGCAACCTGACTCCGGCCAGCGAAGACCCCTACGGCGACCCCGCAGACTACGTAGCGGATGCTGGAATGTTCGGCAACGTGAGTCCGGCCAGCGAAGACCCCTACGGAGACCCGGCGGATGAGGAAGGGTTTAGTTAACTCAGTTTGCTAGAAAAATTACCTGGTAAGCAACACCACCCCTGCGGGGGTGTTTTTTTGTTGCGAAATACCAAGAGTGAGCCAAAGATCAGCACAAGAGGGAACTCTTGAGGGGATAGAGAATATGAAACCCTTAACGGACAAGAGAATTTTTAAACGGAGAGGGTGGGATTTGAACCCACGGAACCTTGCGGTTCACCTGATTTCAAGTCAGGCGCATTCGACCACTCTGCCACCTCTCCGGGCGCATAAATTTTATCATACCAGCAAATGTCTCTAACTACAAATAGCCGCAGATTCAGCGCGCCGATAAAGAATTTGTTCTCTTTCTACCGCGAAATCTTCGCCTACCCATACCAGAGACACTTCCGACACTGCTCCATTTTCGAGCAGGACGATCGAGAAATTCCGCAATTTCGAGCACTCTCTCTCCACAATTCGCGGTACGCTGGCCGCATTCAAATACACCGTACCCTCCGCACTCACCTCCAGCGACTTCCGCAACTCGTGCTTCGTGTGCCGCAGTTTGTGGTGCATATGACCAAAAGTTACCAGAGGTATGTGCTTCCCATAACTCCGAGTTCGATCGATCGCCTCCGCAAAATCTGGGTCGCCCCAATCCCCTCCCAACGGCTTCCAATCTCGCCCGCAGGGGTCTTCAGGAGCCTCTCCTAACCCCGTCGGGCCCGTGTGACCCAAAAAAATCACATTTTCGCAATCAGCCTCCGCCGCAGCCGCTGCAATGCGCCGCGCCGACTCCTCAAAACTTTCTACCCCAAACCACTCCGAGTAAAAATCCCCGTACTTCCACTCCGATCCCCCCCAAGTAAACGGGCGGCTTCCCACCACAGTTACGCCCAATTCGGGAAAATCCCGTTTCCCGTAACCGACGTGAGCTTCTCCCATTAAATCTAACTGCTGTTTTACCCAATTTTCTTGAGTGCGATCGTAAGGGCACTGACTGCGGCCCCACTCAGTCGCCGTGTACCAAGCGTCGTGGTTCCCAAACACCGCTGCTTTCGGAATGTCCAATTGGGCGATCGCCCGCACCACCTCCACCGACTCATTGCCAAAATCCCCCACAAACAGCACCAAATCAACGTCCAGATGCTTTAGGGCTTCGCCGTCTTCAGGTTCCCAGTGATCGTGAACGTCCCCCACCACCGCAATTTTGATAGATTTAGCTTGATTCATGTGATTTGTCATGTGCGATCGATCCCTAGCCCCTTCTTACTCAGCATAAGAAACAGCGACCTATTTTTGCACTCTCCCGCAGCATATTTTGGATTTGAGATTTGAGATTTTAGATTGGCTCCACTGAACAGCCAGCACTTTTTGGTGAATTCAACTATAATTCAAAATACACTTTAGCTGTCTTCGCCACCTTCCCCGGAATATTCTAACTGTGTTTACCACCGCACCTGCTCCGAACTTTACTCAAACCCGACTGCCCGACGACTTGTTTGCAGCAATTAACGCCCTCAAACAAGAGTTGAACGCCGTCATTCTCGCCCACTATTACCAAGACTCCGAGATTCAAGACATTGCAGACTTCATTGGCGACTCCCTAGAACTTGCCCGCAAAGCCGCCAACACCAGCGCCGATGTCATAGTTTTTGCCGGAGTTCATTTCATGGCCGAAACCGCAAAAATTCTCAATCCCGACAAATTAGTATTGTTGCCAGACTTAAATGCTGGGTGTTCCCTCGCCGACAGTTGCCCTCCCGAAGCCTTTGCAGCTTTCAAAGCGGCTAGGCCAGGACATTTGGTAATTTCCTACATTAATTGTACCGCCGCAATTAAGGCAATGAGCGATATAATTTGCACCAGTTCTAACGCGGTTAAAATTGTCAACCAAATTCCAGAAAATCAGCCGATAATTTTTGGGCCCGATCGCAATCTCGGCCGCTACGTCATGGAACAAACTGGCAGAAACATGGAGATTTGGCAAGGAGCCTGCATCGTCCACGAAAACTTCTCAGAAAAAAAGATAGTTCAACTCAAAATCGAAAATCCCGAAGCCGAAATAATTGCCCACCCAGAATGCGAACCTCCCGTGCTGCGCCACGCTAATTACATCGGCTCCACCACCGCTTTGCTCAAATATTCTCAAGCTAGTTCCAGCCAAGCTTTTATTGTCGCGACTGAACCGGGAATCATTCACCAAATGCAAAAGCAAGCTCCGCACAAACGCTTCATCCCCGCTCCTTCAACCAATAATAACTGTGCTTGCAACGAATGCCCGCACATGAGATTAAATACCTTGGAAAAATTGTATCTATCCCTAAAAAATCAAACTCCTGAAATTACGATGCCCCTAGATATTCAACTAGCAGCCTTGCAGCCGATTCAGCGAATGCTAGAAATGAGCTAACCGCTGGCTATTTTTAAGTAAATCTATTGTAGGCTGGGTTGGGCGCGACGATTAAGTTAAGCCATCGCCTAACCCACCAACATCGATCGGCAATTCGTGGATCAGTTGTCCACTCTTTCTCTTCTCTTCCTCTGCGGTGGCTGCCTTTAAAACTCAGGAACGATAAATGATGCCCGAAAAACTGATTGTTTTCACCCGCTATCCCGAACCGGGAACAACCAAAACTCGACTAATTCCGGTGCTGGGAAAAACAGGCGCTGCCAACCTTCACCGCTTGATGGCCCAACGGACGATCGCCTGCGCTCTCTCTCTCGAAAAATCCCGCCGATTATCGGTAGAAATTCACCGAGTCGGCGGCAGCCAACAACTGATGCAAGAGTGGCTGGGAAGTGATATTTCTTGTCAAAATCAAATAGACGGCGATTTGGGCGCAAGAATGACAGCAGCGTTTGAAAAGTCTTTTAATTCAGGGGTTGAGAAAACTGCAATTATCGGCACTGATTGTCCTGATTTGAAAGCAGAAATCATGGCACAAGCTTTTGAGGAATTGAGCCAGCACGATTTAGTTTTGGGCCCGGCACAAGACGGAGGTTATTATCTGATCGGACTGCGGCGATCGATACCGGAATTGTTCGCTGGCATTCACTGGGGAACCAGTGAAGTATTTGCTTGTACGCGGGCGATCGCCAAAAAACTAGACCTCAATATTGCTTATCTTCCCACTCTTGCAGATATCGATCGACCGGAGGACTTGCTCGGTTTAGATATTAATATATTGAAAGAACTAAAGTCTATTTAATGTTTATCAATTATTAGGAATTCTCATGTATAATTTGACAAAAATACTTGATTTTGAAACCAGAACGTCATAATATAGTAATTGTATTTGTCTAACCAAATGCTGAATATCAGTAGCAGTTAGACAGCGCTTGGGACAATAGTCCCAGGCGCGAGAAAAAGCCAAAAATTAGCACATAAATGAGCAACTAACAGCTCTGCTTTGTACGAAACCCGCCCTTCCAGATGAAAGCCCAATGTAGGCGCGGGCCCGGCGTAAAAAATTAGCAACTAACAGTTTTGTTTTGTAGAAAACTCACCCTCCCACGTTAAGACCCAATGTAGGGCGATCACGGTGTAAGAAATTGGCCAAATAACAGATAAGCTTGGTACAAAACCCCTCTCTCTCATGGGGTGCTTAATTCTGTATGTCGCCAGAAAATCCCAATCTCAAAATTTCCATTATCATTCCAGTTTTAAATGAAGCATCTACAATTGCCCCAGTCATCTCCACCGCCCTTGAGGCAAAAAATGTCGAAATAATTGTCGCCGACGGCGGCAGCAGCGACGGTACAGCAGATATAGCCAAATCTTTGGGCGTGCGAGTTATCTCCACCGCCCCAGGCCGCGCCACCCAAATGAATGCAGGTGCCGCCGCTGCTACTGGAGATATCCTCCTGTTTCTCCACGCAGACACTCTTTTGCCTCGCGGGTACGACTCTTGCGCGCGTCGGACGCTAGCTAACCCGTCTGCAGTAGCAGGGGCCTTTGAACTCAAGATTGACGCCTGCAGGCTCAGCCTCCGGCTGCTAGAAACAGCGGTAAACTGGCGATCGAACTTTTTACAAATGCCCTATGGCGACCAAGCCATTTTCCTCCACGCAGCTACCTTTGACAAAATTGGCGGTTTTCCCGACTTGCCCCTGATGGAAGACTTTGAATTCGTGCGTCGGTTGAAAAAACAAGGCCACATTGAAATAGTACCCCAGCCAGTGCTGACCTCCGCCCGTCGGTGGCAGCAGCTTGGAGTCATCAAAACCACCGCCATTAATCAAATAGTAATCATCGCTTATTTCCTGGGAGTGTCGCCCGATCGACTCGCTTTCTGGTATAAGAGGCAAAAGAAAAATTCTTCCAAAAACTAAAGAATAGTGAACTTTTCTAAAGCTCGCCGTTAATTATGTAAATAGGAAACACGTCCCTGCGTAAAATATGACTTGAACGCCTCAAATTTTACGCACAGCGAGGACAAACAGAATATGGCCGATCCCAGAGATGCAGAGCTTATTAAACCCTTTAACGGCGACCCGTTCACGGGTCATCTAGCAACTCCCATCAGTGCTTCTGATTTCACAAAAGCATTTATTGGGAACTTGCCCGCCTACCGCAAAGGACTCTCGCCCCTAATTCGAGGCCTAGAAATCGGTTTGGCACACGGTTATTTCCTCGTCGGCCCCGAAATCGTCTTCGGACCCCTGCGGGATTATCCAGAAGCAGCTAATCTCGGGGGATTATATACAGCCCTCGTCTTAGTTCTGCTGGGCACACTAGGTATGTCTGCTTACGGTTTAGTCTCTTTCAAACAAGACAACACCAGCTACCCTAGCGCTAATCCCATGACCCCTGATGCCCTCAGAAATGCTGAGGGGTGGAGCCAGCTTACCGGGGGTTTCTTCATTGGTGGAATGGGTGGTGTCTTTGTTGCCTACTTCTTACTCGAAAACTTTAACGGCGTTGATGCCATTTTCCGGGGTTTAGTCAACAATTAGACTCGACTCCCAAATATCCCTGTTGGAACACACTAACTTTAGTTTGGAGAATTTGATATGACAGGTTCCTACGCTGCCTCTTTCTTGCCTTGGATTTTGATTCCCCTAATTACCTGGGTGATGCCGGTGGTGGTAATGGGTTTGTTGTTTATCTACATTGAAAGCGACGCCTGATCCTTACCCCGAAAGTAAGACCTAAGTTGCAAAGCCGAAGTAAGACAATTGATCAATAATTGCTCTGACATTTCTAGATTTATCTAGGGAAAATCAGCAAAAATTGTTTTGAGATTGCTGGCTATCAGAAAACTTAGTTTCTTTACCCCCATCCCCAGAATTGATCTGTGGAGCAATCTTTCAGTTTTCTTCCTTCAAAACTCGTAATTGCAAAAAAATCCTCTGCCTGCAGGCAGAGGATTTTTTTGCAAAGAAGACAAATCATCCGCTTAGAACACACAAATTGCCAAATTCTAAGCCACAATTGTTATGGAAACCTACTAATGAGGAGACAGCGATGCAATTTTTCCCCGCACGCCGCATCTTAGCTCCATTCCTGATATCGGTACTGCTGCTGGTGACCGCCTGCGGCCAAACCCAAGCCCCATCACGCTGGGACAAAGCCCAGGAGGAAAGCACCCAAAAACCTGGTAAAGCACAGCAGACAACTGCTGATAAATCAAGTGCTAGTAATCAAAACCTTCCCAATAAGGCAGTTGCAGGCGGTAAGTTAAATAAATACTTCCCATCTTCTGGGGCTGGATTCGATCGCGTTTTTGCTCAAGAAAAATCCGGTTTTGCTGAAGCTAAGTTGAACAAAGACGGTAAAAATGTCGCGGTGCTCTCGATTAACGACATCGCCGGCAACCCCAGCGCAGCTACAAAATTTAAGCAAAGTACCAAGCAAATTGCCGGCTATCCCGCCGTTAATCAGGGTGCTAATATCACCGCTGTTTTAGTAGCAAATCGCTATCAGGTGAAAGTTCAATCCCGCAATCCCTCTTTTACCGCCAGCGATAGGGAAGCTTGGCTGTCAAAATTTAACCTGGGCGGCCTCGCCCGCCTCAAGTAGCAATGTCTTTTGTCCAACTCCGCGCCCGACTCAAGTCTGGCGGTATCAGAACTAAGTCTGCCACAATGAGGCTGTGAAGTTTTGCAATCTGCCAAAAGTAATACCTTTGATTTTCGTTTCAGCATAAGGAGTTTTTTGTGAGCAAAACAGTCTTTGAATTAGTCGATCAACTGCCTCAAGACAACATGACTGTCAAAGCGCTGCGAGCGCTTGACTTTGTGGTTCCCGGCGAGTGGAACAATTTAGTTGGCTTTGAAAATACCATTCGCACCGTTACTGGGGAAACAGACGAAGAACTGATCCAGCAAATTGGCGAGCGTGCGATCTACCTCTACAACGATAAATCTGAGGGCTACCAGCGCGCTCTTTGGCTCTACCAAACTATTGACAACGCCGACAAGGCTTTGGGCACTGCCGCCCTCGCTAATAAGGTTGCGGAAAATGTCTCGTTTTTGTCGTTCCTTGGCAATATCACTCCCAAGGCTGAAAAAGCTCAAACGATCGACCTTTCTCTGAAGTTAGTCACTGAGTTGCTCGCTTTTTGCCAAATCAACGGCATTCCCGGCGACAGCATCGGCGATTTTGCCGCATCCTTGGGCGACTACGGCGGCGAATCCCTGATGCGGATGGCTGCTTTGGTTTGCTTTGATGGTTTGATTCCTTTGGGCCCAGACTTTATCATGGCAACTCAGTCTTGGATTCAAAAGCTCTCTCCTAGTGATTTGCAAGATAATTCGGCCTTTAAGTCGATCGGTGGCATGATTCCTGGGGGCTCTCCCGCAGGCCAACTCGGCTTTATCGGCGAAAGCTTTAACTCGGTTTCCGGCTGGATGAGCTCTTTTGTGGGCGATCGGGGTTTGACTCCCCAAAACGTACTCGGCCACTTGCAGAATTTTGTAGAAATTTCTGCTGACAAGGTGGACTACGTGGGCGCATTCCTCGACATGACTACCAACTACTACGAACACACCGGTGTTCAAACTCTCGCCCGCCGTTTGATTGAACGAGCTGTCGCTGAGATTTAGAATAACCAAAGGAGTTGTGATGTTTGCCGGCGATCGCCCTCTGAGAGTGTTTTGAGTTCAAATTTTTTTGACTAGCAATTCTCTCTCTGTTGGTTTTCGATAAAAAGTGTGCGCCATCAAGAAAGTCGATCGCCCGCTTGCTCAACTCCCAACTCCTTACCGGATCATTTTTAACAGGAAGCCTTAATGTCAGAAGAACCGAAAAATCCTACTGCTGGCGAATCGGAAACTCCCAGTGCGTCGATCGATCACGCCCCGAGTTCCGACACAGCCGAGACAACCAACCTTCCCAGCACTGACAAGCCTGAGCCGGCTGCTAAAAAGCCCGCCGCCAAGGCCGAAGGCGACAAGCCCCCAGCTAAAGCTAAAAAGGAAAAAGCACCTGCTGTTGAAGACAAGCCCTTTGCGGAATTTATTCAACAAGATTATTTACCGGCCTTGCAAACTGCTTTGACTAAGCAGGGCGTTAAGGATTTAGAGGTGAGTTTGGCAAAGCAAAAACTCCCAGTGGCGGGCATGAGTTCCGCCGGGGATTGCTGGCAGGTAATTGGGAAATTCCAAGAAGGTCAGCGCCAATTTAACCTATATTTTCCTCAAGAAAATATTCAAAGTCAACGGGCGTTTTCCTGCGCTGAAAATAATACCAAAACAAGCACTTTAGAGCCTTTTTTGATAGATGAGCGCAAGGTAACACTAGACCTCATGGTGTTTGGCGTCGTCCAGCGGCTTAACGCTCAAAAATGGCTAAATCTTAATTAGTTAATTGGGAATTGGGAATTGGGAATCGGGAATTGGGCATTGGTAATTGATAACATCATGTCCGGGTAATCCTGATAATTATTGTCCAGTGCGAGGGTCTCGCTCGCGAGCTAGAAGCTCGCACTGTAGCCGTAATCGATTGACCGGACATAATATAATTGGTAATTGCTGATGCCAATAAGATGGTTTTTCGGAGATGCCCAATGCCCAATGCCCAATGCCCAATGCCCAATGACTATTGACTGCTGACTAATGACAAATTTTCTTCGGATTTTGTCAAAAAATTGCGAGCTTGTATAATCCCGTAAAGGTTAACATCGGTTTCTAACAAACAAGCATGACCGCTGTTAGCCAGCAACACCATTTCAGCTTTGGGAATTACCTTGACTAAAAGCTTCGCTTCTACTAGGGAAGGCAGAAGCCGATCGGCACCGCTAGCAATTACTAGCGTCGGCTGCTTGATGCCACGCAACTGATTTTCGTCAACATTAAACGATCGCACTAACGCCAATCTCCACACAGACGTATTTTGCGGTACTGCTTGCATCGCTTCTAGCAAAGCTCGCCGCTCGTCGCGCCCAATCTTTCCTAATGATGCTAATATCGGCAATAAACCGATTACTGACAGCGGATAAAGGTTAGCCGGCAGCCACTGAGTCAGGTACGATCCCCACTGTACCCAAGGCTGCTGTCGAAACGAAGAAGCTGGATTGACTAAAATTAATCTATCGCACAATTGAGGAGCTTCTAAAACAGTTTTCATCGCTAAACAGCCCCCAAATGACTCGCCGCACAGATAAACCGGCCGCTTCGGCTTTCCGGCTTGCTTTTCTGCTTCTATTAAGGCAATTGTTTCGCTAACCAGTACGTCCCAACTAGCCATGTCGTCAGCCGGTACAGTTAAGCAGCGAATATCGAAATGATTTGCTAATTTAGAAATTTGCGACCGCAGCAGCAAACCGCTGCCATCCATACCGGGCAGAAATACAAATAAAGGGCGATCGGGTTTCGGCGGTTTGGGGGTTAGGAAACGAATCTTGTTGTTAGCATTTGCCATGATTCAAGTCAATCGATTTTAGATTTTAGATTTTAAATGGGAAATCTGACACCAGCCAATAGTCAACAGTCAACAGCCAACAAAGTTACAAACAACGTCGTTGGAGTAATTCTGCAATTTCTCCCTGACAGTGGTTCGTGAGTTCAGCAACAACAGCTTTGGCTTTTTTGCCTCGATATTGCTGCTGTCGATCGACCGTAATCCAGTAAGGCCGACCGATTAAAACATTAACTCGTTGATAAATTATCACAGGATGCCACCCCGATCGATCGAACAGCGGTTCCGAAGGATCGAACAAACTCAACAACTTGAGAGGTACACCCGATCGTACCGAGTGTTCCTCAAAAGAACTAATCGCCACAGGCAAAACCGCCAAATCCCGCACCGGCGCCCGCAACGCCAAATGAGCAAATCCCCGCTGAAACTTCCCCACAGTATTCGGCTGAGTAAGCTTCACCATCGGTTCTGCACCCTCTGGAAACACCCCCACCATCTCCCCGCTTTGCAGCAGCGCTGTCGCTTGAGAGAAAAAATGCTGCTGTCGGTGTTCGGGTGCTTCCAGGGGGAAAGCGCCGAAAGTCGTGACAACTTCCCTCATCAGCGGAACTTGGCCCATGTAATGATGACAAGCAAAGCGGATCGATCGACCCAAAGCCGCCGTCAGCAGCACAGGATCTAAGAAACTGCGGTGATTGCTCACCACCAGAACCGGACTCTCTTGGGGAATCCGGTCTTCGCGGTACATAAACATCTGCGTTCCCAAACCAGCCAGGAAACAGCGCGAAATCAGCAATTTGCTCTCTGAAGACATGGGCGAAAAGACAGGTGCGACGCTATAAAGGTTGATTCCATTCTTGTGCAGCTTAACATTACTTTACCAAGTCGGGGTTCCCTCAAAAAGTAGACTTTCCCATCTACCTGGGCTTTATAGTTCAGGACGCATGGGATAATCAGACACTGAGTTTTTTCAATAAAAATTGCATTCGCTCCTTGAATACCGATCGAAAAAACCCAGCTTCTTTGGTATAGCAACTCCTCAGACAATTGTGGTGTAAGCTAAGAACGATCTTGTTTGTTGCAAAGCGATCGCACCACTCATGGCAAAACCCTACAGCTACGATCTACGCCAGAAAGTCATTCCAGCAATCAAGCTCGATTGCTTAAAAATTATTGCCCTATGGCTAAAGGGACAAGACCAAACAGGAAGCTTTCTAGCTTGGTTGCCAGTAGCTACTTCTCTACTTGTGGCTTCCCTGACTTTGACAAATCCAGCTCATGCCGCCAACCCGGAACACATCAAGCAACTGTTAGAAACAAAACAGTGCAAAGGTTGCGATTTAACAAACGCTCAATTAAGGGGTGCGAGTCTGGAGGGGGCTAATTTGGCAGGAGCTAACTTAGAAAATGTATATTTGTACAAAGCTAATCTTGTCAAGGCTAATCTTAGCGGTGCTAATGTCAGATCTGCTGACTTAGGAGATGTCAACATGAAAGGAATTAACCTGAGCGGTGCTGACTTGACAGATACCAATCTTAAAGGCAACGATATGACGGGCGCTAACTTAGAAAATGCCAACTTATCTGGAGCTATTTTAAAGTGTAATAAAACAACTCGAACTAGACTGACTTATGCCAACCTCAAAAAAGCTAACTTGACTAAAGCCGATCTCAAGGGAGTATCGCTTATAGGTGCAAATCTCGCAGATGCCAATCTTAGCGAGGCAAATCTGAGTCCTGACAGTTATCGTGCGGGGAACATAATCTATATTTCTCCTGCCTATCTCAGCGGTGCTAACTTGAGAAACGCCAATCTTAACAAGGCTACGTTAAATCGCGCTAATTTATATCAATAGTCCGGACAGTTTTCAATCACTAACGGCAGAATGCGGGTTTCAGCCTTCTCAGTGAGGTCAAATGCTAACGGTAGAATTAGGGTTTCAGCCTCGGTCTCAAAAACTGTCCGGAGTATTGTTATATAGAGCTAATTTGAATAATGCCATTTTAACTAACGCTAGGCTGAATGATGTTAATTTATATAGAGCTAATTTAAATAATGCCATTTTAACTAATGCTAACGTTAGTTATTCTAACTTGGAAATGGCTCAATTAACGGGAGCCGATCTAACGAAGGCTTCTCTAAGGATGGCAAACCTGGAAGGAGCAACTTTAATTAAGGCAAACCTCAGTAATGCCGATCTTGTGAAGTCCAAACTGGTTGATGCTAACCTAACAAATGCTATTTTAAAATCAGCCAGATTGGTAGATATCAACATGAGTAGAGCTAACTTAATGGGGGCAGACCTCAGCGGTGCGGAAATGAGTAAAAATAACCTCTGTGATGTCACAATGCCAGATGGCACAAAAACTAAAGAAGGTTGTGGCAACTGATATCGAACTCTAACTGTCGCCAAAAGAGAAAAGTTAAGTTGATTCATTTGATTTGAACTTGGATGGAACAATGCCGATATTCGCCCAAAAGTCGAATTCGTAAACAGCTAGATGAGTTTGATTACTTACCCCCTGCGATCGCAGATGTCTTACGCCTTGCGTCCTAACACGGGCGGTTGCTATATTGAGGGAAAGCAACAATTTATAAAGTCTTGTTGCGACTTCTGTAAAAATGCTTAAAATAGCCCCCAAACCAAGCTAGGGTAGCTAAACTGATAAATCTACAGTGGGGATTGACGCACTGTCAAAGTATTTTTGCACAAGTCTTAATAGCAATCTCGCCAGGAGCAAAATGAATAATATCCAAAACTATCGCCTTAGATGTACGCTCACCTTTGGCGACATTTACGGTCAAATCATTGTTTGGCTGATAGTCATCTTCCTAAGTCTAGCGTCGGCACTCGCCTTGTGGAGTAGCGCCCGCCAAATCTACGCCTTGGCTACCGTCGGCTTGATTTTAGTGCTGTCTCTGCCCTTCTTGCTGTTTGCTTTCGTTACAACTCTGCTAAATAACATTGAAGTGCTTGCTGTAGAACCCGGTACGGAACCTCAACCTTCTGCAACGGGAAATCAGTCGCTTCAGAACCCTGCCGAAAGCGCCGGCTAGTCCAATTTGAAATTTTAACTTTTGATTTTCCATTCAAATCAAAAGTTAAAAAACTTCCCCCTCTTTTGGTAGGAAGTTTTTTTTTGCGTCACCATAAGTTGAGCAGAACATTCAAAATAATTCAAAAAAATGCTAGAACACGACGTAATCATTGTAGGCGGCGGTTTAGCAGGTTGCCGCGCCGCAGTAGAAATTGCTCGGACTGACCCCAGTTTAAAGGTAGCTGTCGTCGCCAAAACTCACCCGATTCGATCGCACTCCGTCGCAGCCCAAGGTGGCATGGCCTCCAGCTTACAAAATGTCGATCCCGAAGACAGTTGGAAAGCCCACGCCTTCGACACAGTAAAAGGTTCAGACTATTTAGCCGACCAAGACGCGGTAGAAATCCTCACCCGCGAAGCCCCCGGTGTAGTCATAGATTTAGAACACATGGGAGTCCTCTTCTCCCGCCTCCCAGACGGCAGAATTGCCCAGCGCGCTTTCGGCGGACATTCCCACCGCCGCACCTGCTACGCCGCCGACAAAACCGGTCACGCCATCCTCCACGAATTAGTCAACAATCTGCGCCGCTGTGGAGTTCACATCTATCAGGAGTGGTATGTCACGCGCCTGATTTTGGAAGAAGGCCAAGCCAAGGGGGTAGTTATGTACCGCCTTCTAGACGGTCAAATTGAGGTTGTCCGTGCTAAGGCGGTGATGTTTGCTACGGGGGGTTACGGCCGAGTTTACAATACCACGTCGAACGATTACGCCTCCACCGGAGACGGTTTGGCGATGACGGCTTTAGCTGGATTGCCGCTGGAAGATATGGAATTCGTACAGTTTCACCCGACGGGTTTGTATCCCGTGGGAGTGTTGATTTCGGAGGCTGTGCGGGGCGAAGGCGCTTATTTGATTAATTCAGAGGGCGATCGATTTATGGCCAATTATGCCCCGTCGCGGATGGAATTAGCGCCCAGAGATATCACCTCGCGGTCAATTTCCATAGAAATTCGCGCCGGTCGAGGGATTAATGTTGATGGTAGTGCCGGCGGCCCCTTTATCTACCTCGATTTGCGACACATGGGACGCGAAAAAATTATGAGCAAAATTCCTTTTGCTTGGGAAGAAGCCCACCGTTTGTTAGGAATTGATGCCGTAAATCAGCCGATGCCCGTGCGCCCTACCGTTCACTATTCAATGGGGGGAATTCCTACTAATGTTAGCGGGCAAGTTCGCAGCAGTCCTGACAGTTTGGTAGACGGTTTCTTTGCAGCCGGGGAAGCAGCTTGCGTGTCTGTTCACGGCGCCAACCGTTTGGGCAGCAATTCACTTTTAGAATGCGTCGTTTACGGCAAAGTTACTGGCGCAACCATAGCACAATTCGTACAAAATCGCAAGTTGCCTGCCGTAGACGAACAGCGTTATATTACGGAAGCAAAAGAGCAAATTCAGGCACTTTTAGAACGTCCGGGAAAATACCGCATCAATCAAATCCGGCAGCAGTATCAAGATACTATGACTGAGTATTGTGGCGTATTTCGTAGCGCCGACTTGATGCAGGAAGGTTTAAAGAAATTGGAGGATTTAGAGCGACAATATGAGGAGGTTTACTTAGACGATAAAGGCAAGTTGTGGAATACGGAAATTGTGGAAGCTTTGGAGTTGCGGAGTTTGATAATTGTCGGAAAAATGATTTTAACTTCTGCTTTGAACCGGCAGGAAAGTCGGGGAGCTCATTCGCGGGAAGATTTTACTGAGCGCGATGATGGCAATTTCTTGAAGCATACAATGGCGTATTATTCGCCTGCGGGGATTGATTTGGCTTATATGCCGGTGGCGATTACGATGTTTGAGCCGCAGGAGAGGAAGTATTAAAAGCTAGTTTGAAATCCTTGTTCCCGTGCTGAATTTGGGAACAAGGAAAACCTTCGGAATTGAGATCGTACCATTTTATCAACAGAGTATACGGGCTGCAACCCTTATCTGATATAGTTCCTAGACCTATTCGCAACCTTCCTAGGTTAGTGACAAGACCTAAAAAGATTTTATTCGAGTGAGGAATTGTGTACGTTCGTGCACAAAAAAACCAATCGGCCGATCGCTCTGCCTGAGACTAAATTAGACAATCTTTAGTCTCTTGTAGCACTTTTAGTTATGTTTTGCTATAATTATGTCAGATATGACATATCACTAAATTGATGCGCTCTATGATTATGTGGTTAACGGATGGAATCCCAAGGCGAGAATAAAAATGTTGTTTGGTTGAGTGGCGAAGTAAAAACTCCCCCTTTTTCAACCTCAGCGCGAAGTGAGGCAGGGATATTATTAAGGAGGTTACAAAATGGAGAAATTTTAGCGATGCCTGTTTCTCGACCTATGCCAAGCATCGGCCCTCACTGCCACGAATTGCGGATCGGTGATAGTAAAGCCGATAAACAGTGGCGAATTATTTACCGAATAGACTTCGATGCTATTGTCATCGCAGATGTGTTTAAAAAAAATACTCAGAAAACGCCTAAGCCCGTAATTGAAAAGTGTCAGAGACGACTGAGCTCGTACGATAAAATCTCAGGAGGAACCTAAATTTTCAGTAATGCGGTTCAGTTAAGACTGAGTCCCCGCAGGAAGAACCCTCCTACTCCCTAAAAAAGGGGGAGCAAGAGTATTCTCTTTCGTCCCCATTCTGAAGAGGGGATGCGAGGGGGCTCTCCGGAAACAAACACTGTTAACTGAACCGTATTCAATTTTTTAGGGCTTGCACTCTTTGTGGCGCAACCGGGTTTCTGGGAATAGTCCCCTAGCTGAAGTGACTGGTTTTTGTTTTTGTTAGCCGATTTCTGTGCAATTCACATAATTAAATGAGGTAAAATTTACAATGGATCCCGTTAAACGTCAACGTTTAGAAGCAGCAGGTTGGTGCGTGGGAGATGCCGCAGACTTTCTGGAACTTTCGACCGAAGAAGTTGCTTTTATTGAGATGAAGCTGTCTCTGAGTAAACGCTTGAAGCAGCTTCGGATCGCTCAAAACCTTTCTCAAGAGAGTTTAGCTAAGAAAATCAAGTCAAGTCAGTCACGGGTAGCTAAAATTGAAGCTGGCGATCCGTCTGTTTCTCTTGATTTGATGGTAAGGACTTTGTTAGCAATCGGAGCAACACGCGAGGATGTGGCGCTGGTCATTGCTTCTCCCAACGTGGTTCTAAGTAGCTCAAAATAATATATGAGTAAAACGACACACACATCTCAATTCCAGCAAGCTCTTGAAGCTGTAGAAGTTTTATCATTAGAAGATCAAGCCATGCTTCTAGATATTCTTCAGAATCGTCTGCGACAACAGCGACGAAATGAATTACTCAAGGAAGTTGCAGAAGTTCGTCAAGAGTATGCTGAGGGCAATGTTAAATTTGGTTCGGTAGCCGATTTTATGGCGGAGTTAGATGATTGATGAAAATTGGTTGGACTCCCAAATCTATTCGTACTTTCAAAAAGTTAGTTCGTAAAAATCCTCAGCTCTAACAGTTGATAATACCCGTCAATCAACCGATAAACTTCTAATCTGCCATTATTAACTTGATAGATGCCGTAATAGGGAATTCGCATCACCCGCTCGTAAACCCAAAACTTTCCAGGTTTCGTTATTACCCCTTCATCAGTTCGAGATAAAGGAGTACGATCGCGCTCTTCATCACCGTTCCCGCTAGCAAATTCCAAAGCAATTAATGGTGCTATGTGTTCCCGCCACAACACGTAGGAACGGCGAATTAGACCGTCTAAATTAGGAGGTACATTGGGAACATAAAACCAATCAGGAGCTTCTGCACCTTTTTCCGGCGGCTCGGTTTCTCGCCAGTAAATGCCGCAGTCTTGACCGATCGCATATTGTCCGTCAGGATGCCGCTGTTGCAAAATTTGCCCGATCGAATCTGTTAAAATTAAACTTTGCGGATGCTCCTGAAAATTTTTCACAAAAGTACCGTCTGACTCTGGTAATTGAGTGTGGTCTGGAAAAGCAGGAGGTAGAACAACGCGGTCAACGCTTTGGGTCATAATTCCCTCCGAGGTCTTACATAATTGGTAATTAGTAATTGGTAGTCGGTAACAGGATGCTGGGCGCGAGGGCTTAGAAACCCGGTTTCTTCATGTATCTGTCGTCGTTCAACCAAGATTTATCGTAGAAACCGGGTTTCTTTTCCTAAGTCCTGCGTAATTAGGAAGAAAGCGAGTAGTTTTGAGTTGAAATTATTAAGTTTTTAACTTAAAAGTTTTTCACTCAAAACTCAAAACTCTTTCACTTAAAACTTTCATTAAGGTTTCGGTAGCGCGCCTTCAGGACTAGGGGAAGCGGCCGGTTCCGGAGTCGTCGTAGCTGCAGGAGAAGGCGAAGGAGTGCCACTAGCTAACTGATTAATTTGGTCTTTATAGTTAGGAGGAGCTAACTCAGTAGCTCGATCGAAAAGCGTTTTTGACTCATCTGTTTTACCCTGTTCCTTCAGCACGATCGCCTTTCCTAAAGTCGGGCGAAAATCTTTGGGATTAGCCTTAGCAGATTCGTCGTAAATTGCGATCGCCTCCTCGTAGCGCTTCTGCACAGCATAAACCTGCCCCAAAATCAACTGCACTGAAGTTACATCCACACTTTCCGGTTTCGCCAGATTTGCAGCCGGAGCCGCCTTCAGCGTATCTTGCAGCAGTCCGATCGCAGCTTCCGGCCGCTGCTGCACCAGCAGCAAATTCACCAACCCCTGCAAAGCCTTAATTTCCCCAGGCTTAGACGCTAAAATAGACCGATAAGCCTGAGCAGCCCCTTCGCGATCGCCCGTGCGTTCCTTAGCCTGAGCCAGCAAAATCCCGTATTCAGTAGTCTCAGGATTCAGCGAAGCCAACTTTTCCAAAGGAGCGATCGCATCCTTAATGTCGCCCACTCCTTGCCCGATCAACTCCAGTCGCACCTGCAATAATCCCCGCAAAGCTGTTACGTTGTCAGGTTCCCGCTGCAAAACCAATTCGTACCCCCTCGCCTGAGCTTGCAGCAACTCTGATTGCTTCTCCCCAGACTGCGCCGTTTGAGTAGGCGTTGGAGTTGACCGACTTTGCGCTTGACTGGCCTGGAGAATACTGTTTAAAATTGGCACAAGGGAAAATCCCAAAAAAGCGATGAGCGACAGCACCACCACGACAGTAATCAACCCACGACGCTTGTTTGCTTTTTCCATAATTCAACTATCCCAGCTTAAATCTACTATTTTCTAAGAATTAACGCATCGCCCAGGGGCGTCTGCCACTTAACTAGATCCATGCAACCATAAAAGTTCTTAACTTCAAAGTCCCAACGGACAAAGCAGCCTTTTACTTGCAGCTAATATGGTAACAGACCCACAACTCCATGCTAGCTAAACAATTTTGGACGCTCAGACCCGCAGCCCCAAGGACTGCGGTGTCTGTCCAATTTAGTCTGGTCAAGCTAAAAATTACCGAAAATATGGCGGATCAGGCCGTTAGGTAATTGGATTAAGTAAAATAGGCAAGCTGAATATCCTAAATGCTATTAGCCAGCAACTCCAGCTCAGCGCGATCGGCGATCGATCGGTCAGCAACTGCCAAAGTCCTTGCTCGCAAGGATTTTAGCAGCCAGCGAACCGATCTGCACTCGTAGCGTTGAAAGTTGGCGTTGACGGGTCACAACCAGACCTCCGGGCGCAAGCCCCAAGTCAGGTGCTAGTAGTTTTTAAAGCAGTTTCTTCAGTTTATTCCTAATTTCCCTTAAGGGATGTGTCTCCGCTGCAAGGAGTTTTTATGAACCCCTCTCCCAACCGGTCTTCCAAATCGTCCAAATCTACTTCAAATCGCAAGGCTCAGCCCAGCGAACTGGCCGTCAATCCGCCTAATGATACAGATTCCATTCCTGAGACACCAGACGAAAGTTCGGTGCCTTCGGCGTTGGCTGCACCTGTTGACCAAAATCAACCGGCAACGCCAACAGACGCCCCAGCGTCCAAGGATAGGCTGCAACGACCACGCTACAGTTCTGTCCTCGAAAAGGACAAAACAAAGCCACAAGACCAGCCCAGCAATGCTCCTGCACACCCGGCTCCTGCAGCGTCTTCGACACCTGTCAGCGATACTCCAGCCCTAGCAGTCGCACCGCCGGCAAACGCCGAGCCTGCAGCTAACGAAAGTCAGGCCGCTGAGGACATACCCTCCGTCATGCGCCAACATCCCATTCCCCCCCCTAGCGAACCCAGACAGTACCGAGCTGTTGGTTTGGTGCGGGGCCGCTACACGCCATCAGAAGAGCAATTCACCCGGGGTATGCTGATAGCTGCCGACGGAACTGCCATCGACGCAGTTTTGCTGGGTAGAGTCATGAGTTTAGTCAAAAATCACCTGGATCTGGAACAAGAACACCTGTGGGTGGTCTATCCCCGCACCAGGCAAGAAGACGGCAACTTGCACGCCCAGATTATGGGGGTTTGGGAGCCGGAAACGCTCAAGAAACCTCTCGAACCGTCCTCTGATGAGGAAAATCAGGAAGCAGCGGAGATTGAGGCTAGCGGCGAAGCATCGACCACATCTTTGCCTCCCTCGGAACCTGATGTTGAAGATGGCTATTTTTCGATTAGAGGTGAGGTGATTTATCAATCCCAAGACCAAGAAAAGTATGTTATCGTCAAAATCAAGCAAGCTCCCCGCAAGAATGACGACAAGATGAAGTTTTTTAAACTGAAACTTAAGGGAGATTTAGGAACAAAGGCGATCGGGTTTTTTTGGGATTTCCACGTCAAATTGAAAGCTGACAGTCTGATGATTGAGCAGGCTAATAATATTGGTGCCCTGCCGATTAAAAAGCGGAAATTCCCCCCTGGCAGCAAGCCGCCCGGTGGCTTCAAAGGAGGAGGGAAGCGTCCGTTTACTCCTAGGCCAAGCGGTGACGGTTTTCCTGTAGGGCGTCCTACCATCAAATCAGCAGCCGCACCACCGCCTGTCCCGAAGGAACCTCTTCCTAAGCCGGTTAAGAAGCCTAAGCCGATCGAGGAATAAAAGATAGTGAAAGTAAAAATGCAAGATTAAAGCTTTAAAAAAAAATAATCTTGCATTTTTACCAGAAGAGTTGAAGAACCATTAATAGGAACAGAAAAATAGATACACTAATCCTGTAAATCGCTAACTTTAGCAATTAAAATTTAGTTTCTTAAACAGTGAATACAGCTAATTTTTTTTACCCATAAAAGCCTGTAAATAGCGTAATTTATTTAGCAGCTTATCACCGATTACAGATGGAACATCCACTAAGTAGGTAGGCGTAAAAAAACCAAATTATGTTAAGATAAGTAAACACTCAAGATTTAATTTACAAAATCAACAAATATGGGCGCACGTTTAAGAGTATTTCTCAATCAAGAAGAAGACCGAACACTATTTGAATTGAGGGCGGCAACAACAGTACCTCAAAAAGTAAAAGATCGAGCACAAATTATTAGATTAAACTCCCAGGGATGTTAGGTAGAGGAGATAGCAGCTCATTTTAATTGTAGAGAGCAAACAGTTAGAGAAGTAATTCATCGGTGGGGGAAAATGGGTTTGACAGGATTATTGTCAACCAGAGGTAGAGGGGTCAAACCAAAAACCAAAAACCAAAATGGAAAGAATCAGACATTGTTCATCTAGAAGAATGTCTCAGAAATGAACCACGCAGATATAATAGTCGTCAACTTGCTCAAAAATTAGAACAAGAACGTGGGGTCAAATTAAGTCCTGACAGATTAAGACGTATCCTCAAAAAAAAAAGATTATTTGGAAACGAACCCGACCAAGCCATAAAGACAAGCAAGACCCATTACAACGCTCAATAAAACAGGCAGATCAAGATATGTTGGAGTTGGCATCGGCGGCGGGAGAAATCGATCTGAAATATCTGGATGAATCAGGTTTTTGCTTGTGGAGTCCCACTGGATATACATATTACCCAATAGGAGTGCAAAAACGGTTAGAGCAAACTAAACGAAGGGGGCGAAGACTTAGTATTTTAGGCTTGCTACAGCCGTGTGTCAGTTTCGCATATGGGTTGGCTGTCGGGAGTTTTAGCAGCAAATCATATATCACTATGATGGAAAATGAAGCACAACAAGCTGAGTTGGAAATGAAATTAACTGGACGGATCAGAGTGATAATTCAAGATAATGGTCCCATACACAAATCTCTGGATGTCCAACAAAAATGGTCTCAGTGGGAAAGCCAGGGATTGTATATTTTCTTTTTACCTAAATACTGTTCGGAAATGAACAAGATTGAACTGGAATGGCAGCAACTTAAAAATCATGAACTGGTCGGACAAATGTTTGAAGATGAACTAGATATTGCCTACGCAGTAATGGATGGAATTGAAGCGAGAGGGCAACGAGGAAATTATATAACTAATCGCTTTAAATTCAGCTCCAATTCCGCTTGTTAACATTTCTTTACTTACCTTGGTTTTTTTATACCGACCTACTTAATTGAACAAGCAAGTAAGGGCTGAAAAATAAATAGGGCTTGCTGAATAATCGATCGCATATTGCGTGGCGAAAGGTTTCGCTCGCGCGATCGAGAGTAAAGTGCAAGATAAACAGGTAAAATAGGTCAAAACCCGTGCATCACTACCTGCAATCGTGTACCGAAAAGTTGAGCTAGCCCCACAACCCCCATCCGAGTTTGAACTGCCCTTCGGAGGCAGCTTGTCACCAGATAACCGTTGGGTCAAAATGACCCAAGTAATCCCGTGGTCAGAATTTGAACCCACATTCCGCAGTTCTGGCTTTAATGACTAAGGATTATCATACATTCAGTGTAGGAAAAATATCTGTGCCTACCTTTTCTAATTTTAGTATCATTTTTTTGCGGTTTTGGCGAAATATAAGAAATTTGAATTTACAGATATTTCCCAATATATTCCTTCGGCAATATCTGAACTGATTTTCCCTAAATTAGACACTAAAATTCCGCAACATGATTGTTATGTTGCCAATTATTTGAATTTATTCAACCATATTCTCCGGTTTATTTTCCGCGTTACCCATCTTCAACTATTAAATAATATGGCTCTCCTGAACTTATGGTTATAAGTTTATCTAATCAGACCAGCAAGCTAATACGCGATTCCTAAAATTATTAAAATTAGAAAAACCATACCCTTGCCGCATTATCAACTTAATCCGATTGTTGATTCCTTCCATGACTCCACTTGTGGTGCGATGAAGAAAGTAGTTGCAAATACCCTCAAAATGATTCTCAATTGTTGATGTAGATTCTCTAAAAAATACTTGTGCATGATTTAGCCATTTTTTGATTGTGTTTTGCCCTTCTTTGACGGTCAAATTAGTCTCATATATTTCTCTAAATTTTTCTTTCATCTCATACGCAATTCGCAAACATTCGGATTTACTTAGTATCAATTCTAATTTATCAATCTGCTCTTGATTCAAATTTACTCGATTACTTAATAATAAATATTTACTTTGCCTATCTGTTATTCCGGCTGCTCTACGTAACTTATTTAAGTCTTTATTAACTACTTTCATTACATGAAAACGATCAATAATAACTTTGGCGTTTGGGAATACTTTTTTGATAACTTTAGGGAATCCTCCCCACATATCAACACTCACTTCCTCAACTTGTTCACGAACCTCAATTGGTTGTCCCATAAGGACTTCAATGATTTCTTCACAGCGATGAGAATCAATCATCTCAATTAAATTACCTTCGCCCAGGTCACTCACAAC